>CAZOGA010000052.1:0-8542 GCA_964579095.1 uncultured Desulfurellales bacterium | reverse complement strand
CAAAACCCAACACCTTCAACATAATTCTTTAATTCGCAGCTGTACACAACCCTTCCTAAGAAAATCACATCTTTTATACTCAATGCAAAAAAACTTGAATGTTAAGTATCTGCTCAAGTGTGATTTTTTGTGCAAGGTCAATTATACAATAAGAACTCTTATCTAAAAATTGTTTGATGCTGTGAACGAATACTGCAATAAAGAGTTAAACATCATCATAAAGGGAAAAGACGGCAATGAAATATTCAAAAATCTGTCTCAATTTATGGGGCATTATATAGATGTTAACTATTTTCTTAAAAATCTGCTACCCGGTTTTTCCAAAGGAATGCCTTTTTTGCATAATGGACAATCATCCGGTTCATAATTAATGATATTAAGCTTGATTAATGGAAAGTAGTCTAAGTTCTTGGGGTTAAAATTGCCGCCTCTGTCAACAAGTGCGCCTATACCCGCTATATTGTCTGTATATTTTTTTACAAGTTCAAGTGTTTCGTTTACACTTTTCCCTGTTGTAACAACATCCTCAACAATAAGCACATTATCATTTTTATTTATCCGGAAGCCTCTTCTTAAGCTTAGTTCTCCATCGACTCTTTCTGCAAATATACTTTTAACATTATTGCCCAAAGCCCTTGCAGTCTCATATGATACAAGCACCCCTCCCATAGCAGGTGCTATTACCAAATCTATTTTTTTTGCGCTGAAATATTCCGCTATCGATCTGCAAAGCAGGGATGAATCATGAGGATATTGCAGCACAAGGGCACTTTGCAGGTAGTATTCACTGTGCATACCGCTTGAGAGTTTAAAATGTCCCTTTATATAAGCATTTCTTGTTTTATATATCTCTAACGCTTCGTTTTGTGACAGCATTTAATTCTCCATTTCTTTTATTATATTAATACATGCAGCATCCGGATTTTTATTTTCATATATCGGCCGGCCTACAACTATATAGTCAGAGCCCAGTTTAATTGCTTCATTAGGCGGCATAGTGCGCTTTTGATCACCTATATCTGAACCGAGAGGTCTTATGCCGGGCGTTACTATTGTAAAATAGTCTCCAAACCGTTTTTTTAGTAATGTTATTTCTTTAGGTGATGCTACAAGTCCGTTAATATCCGATTCTGCGGCGTTTTCTGCCAGTTTTAACACGGCATTTTCAACTGTGCTGTTTATAAGCATATCCGAATGCATAGATTCGCTGTTGACACTTGTTAATATTGTTACTGCAAGAATTAAAGGGCCTTTGCAGGAAGTTTTATCCTGATATGCTTTTAATCCTTCTTTGGCGGCTTTCATCATATTTTTTCCGCCTATGGCATGAACAGTCAGCATATCAACGCCCAATTTCGATGCTTCAAAAACCGCTTCCTTTACAGTGTTGGGAATATCATGATATTTTAGGTCCAAAAATACTTTCTTATCCTTTTTTTTAAGTTCCTCTGTTATTTTATTGCCGTATGCCGTGAAGTTTACAGCCCCTACTTTATACCACAAGGCATTGCCGCCGATTATGTCTATTAGATTTGTAATTTGCCGATAATTTTTTAAATCTAAAGCAACAATAAGTTTTTTCTTCATACCGTATCCTTTATTTTGTCCAAAATGGCGTTAATTAAAGCTTTGGAACTGTCCGAGGAAAATTGTTTTGTTATTTCTATATATTCATTAATTACAATTTTATATGGGGTATTCTCAATATTGTGGGTTAATTCACATGCCCCTACCCTTAATATACATTTATCTATCAAAGATATTCCGCTCACTCCCCATTGCGCATATTGAGATATCAGCTCATCCAAATTTTTTATATGTGTTTTAGTATGTTCCGCCAATTGTTCCGCAAACAAAATGTCTTTTTCTTTTTTTAGATCACCTGTGTATTCCAAGAAAGAATCAAAACTCTCATCATTAAATTCCTTAGCATAGATATACTGTATCACGTTTGTTCTTGCTTTTCTGCGCGACATATTAAATATTTTTGTACAGCTGAATCATTTCTATGAGTGCATTCATAGCATCAAATCCCTTGTTGCCCATTTTAGTTCCGGCTCTTTCTATTGCCTGTTCTATTGTGTCTGTAGTTAAAACACCAAATGATACGGGCACATTGCTTTTTAATGATATTTGTGCTATGCCTTTGGATGTTTCACCTGCTATAAAATCAAAATGCGGTGTGGAGCCCCTTATCACTGCTCCCAGACAAAGCACGCCGTCAAAGTTATTATTTTCAGCTATTTTTGATAAAGCCATAGGTATTTCAAATGCACCCGGGACCTTAATCAGTGTTATATCTTCTTTAATGCCGCTATGTCTTAAGAATGCATCTACTGCCCCATCAACCAGCCTTTCCGTTATAAAACTATTAAATCTGCTTACTATAACAGCAACCCTCAAATCCTGCGCGTTTATATTTCCTTCAATAATTTTCATCTTTAACTCCTTTTTATACTTTGGTAAGTAAATGCCCCATTTTTTCCTTTTTTGTTTCCAAATAGTGTTTGTTTATTTTATTTGGGGCAATTTCTATGGGAACACGTTCCACAACTTCTAATCCATAACCTTTGAGCGCAACAATTTTTTTGGGATTATTTGTAAGCAGCTTAATTTTCCCCACGCCGATATCCACAAGTATTTGGGCGCCTATGCCGTAATTTCTTAAATCAGGTTTAAATCCAAGTTTGATGTTTGCCTCCACAGTATCGTATCCCCTATCCTGCAGGGCGTAAGCCTTTATTTTATTGACTAATCCTATGCCTCTGCCCTCCTGTTGCATATAAAGCACAACGCCTTTTCCTTCTTTTTCTATCATCTGCATTGAATCATGGAGTTGATCGCCGCAGTCGCATCTCATAGAGCCTAATATGTCGCCTGTTAAGCAGGAAGAATGAACCCTTACAAGCGTCGGTTCATCTTTGTGTATGTCTCCTTTCACAAGAGCCACATGCTCAAAATCATCTATTTTGTTTGTATATACTATTATCTTAAAATGTCCGTATTTAGTCGGCAGATCCGCCTCAGCAGACCTGCTTATAAGTTTCTCTGTTTTCATTCTATATTCAACTATGCTTGCTATCGTAACAATCTTTAGCCCAAATTTTTCTGCTACCTTTTCAAGCTGCGGCCTGCGTGCCATAGTGCCGTCATCATTCATTATTTCACAAATGACAGCTGCAGGTGTCAGTCCTGCCAATTTTGCCAAATCCGTACTTCCTTCTGTATGCCCTGTGCGCACCAGTACTCCGCCTTTTTTAGCTTTTAGAGGGAATATATGCCCGGGTTTTACCAAATCGCTCTCTTTTGCATCAGGTTTTATTGCCGTTTGTATGGTTGTTGCCCTATCGGCAGCGGATATGCCTGTAGTAACACCTAATTGCGGATTAGCATCAACAGATACAGTAAATGCCGTTTTAAACTTATCATTCTCATTAACTGTCATCAGATTTAGATTAAGGCGTTTTATTATAGCCTCATCCATCGGCATGCAAATTAAGCCCCTTGCATTCTTGGCCATAAAATTTACAGCATCAGGAGTGACAAATTGGGCGGCCATAACAAGATCGCCCTCATTTTCTCTATTTTCATCATCAACCATTATGATCATTTTTCCGGATTTTATCTCTTTGATCGCTTCTTCTACACTACAAAACATACTACCCCTCTCAAGTTTACGTTATTAACTCACTTTACACATTCTAAGCTGCTTATCTCAAGAAAAAAGAAAGCGTCGGATACGTAAAGTGAACTAACAATCAATCTTATATTAATCAGCATATCGTTTCAACTAATAAAAACCATTTTCCCTCAAAAAAGATTCCTCAATATTCCCAGCTTTGCTGTTTACTATTTTTTCTATATATTTGCCTATAATATCAAGTTCTATATTAACCTTATCCTGCGGTCTTTTGTATTTTAAATTGGTATTTTCAAATGTATGCGGTATTACGGCAACCTCTAAAAATGACCGCTGCAGATTAGATATAGTTAAGCTTATGCCGTCTATACCAATCGATCCTTTGTCTACGCAATGCCGGTATATAAACTCACTGCACTCCACTTTTAACAAATAGAATGCACCGCTTTTCTTAATGCTTAGAATTTTTGATGTACTATCTACATGACCTAAAATGATGTGTCCGGATAATCTGTCTGAAAATTTTAATGCTCTTTCTAAATTCACATGCTCATTAATGTGTAGCTTGCCTATACTGCTTCTGTTAATGGTTTCAAATGATACGTCAACACAGAATGAACTGCTGTTTATTTTTACCGCCGTTAAGCATACGCCGTTTACAGCTATACTGTCTCCTATATGTGTATCCTGCAGCACGGCCTCCGCATTTATCGTCAATTTTGTGCCGCTTTGTATACTGCTTATAGATTTGATTGATCCTACCTCTTCAATAATGCCGGTAAACATTTAAAAATATCCCTCTATAAGAAAATCATCACCCACGTCTCTGCATTTTGCATTTTTCAAATTATGTACATGTTCCAAATCATACGGAGCATCAGCACCCACAACATTAAATGCCCCATATGAACCTGTGATCTTGGGTGCATAAAACAGGTAGGCCTTGTCGTACAGGCTGTTTGTTAAAAAATATCCGTGCGCTCTGCTTCCGCCTTCTACAAGAGCTGAGCAGATATCATATTGCAATAATGCCTGCGACAATTTTTCAGGTATAAATACGCCCTTTTCTGTATCGCATTCAATTATGTTTGCTCCCATGGCAAGCAACGTCCGTATTTTATTTTCCTGCCGATTGTGGTTTGTGATTATATAAATATTGTTAGGATATTTACTGAACAGCTTTGATGACAGCGGAATACGCAGATTCGCATCCAATATCACTCTTTTAGGCTGTTTATAACCTCTGATGCGGCATGTGAGCATAGGATCATCCATAATGACAGTATTAATGCCGACAATTACAGCATCATACAGTCCTCTTAGTTTATGAGAGAATCTCAAGGACTTTTCAGATGTTATCCATTTAGATACGCCGCCTTTTACCGCGATGTTTCCATTTAAAAGCATTGCAGCCTTCATAACAAAAAAAGGTTTTAACTTAGTAATGTTTGTTATAAATATTTCATTTAATCTGTTTACATCTTTCTCCAGAACGCCGATTTTAACTTCGATGCCGTTTTGTTTAAGGCGTTCTGCACCGCCTCTTGCTTTGAGATTAGGATCTCTCATACCTATAACAACTCTCTTTATGCCGCTTTTAATAATAGCTTCAGAACATGGGGGCGTTCTGCCGAAATGGTTGCATGGCTCAAGATTGACATAGATCGTAGCGCCCGTTAAATCATCTTTGTTTTTAACGGAATTCATAGCTTCAATCTCAGCATGAGGAAGACCGGCTTTTTTATGATAGCCTTCGCCTATTATCTGTCCGTTCTTCGTTATAACAGCGCCAACCATGGGGTTTGGGGAAGTTTTGCCTCTTGCCTTTTTTGCCAGCTGTACAGCATGCCTCATAAATAGTTCATCTTGATTCATATTTACAAAATACATTAGCCTGCTAATTTTGTCAATTTAGAAAATCAGCATATTACAGATAGATACGAGTATACTTATCACAAGTTATGCACAAGTTTCCAATATTGAATGCCGGCTCAAAGCCTATATCTCACAATTTGTTTGAATGTTTATGATAATGATAGCCTATTCATTGTTTATTAATTCGTCTTCTATTTTTTTATCTATCGTGATACTTTTATTTTTCAGCACGCTGCTTAGTATTGTTCTTAATTTTTCTTTTCTGCTTTTTTTGTGTTTTTCAACATAAAGAATTCTATCTGCTTCCATAAATAGATTTGTATATGATTCAAAGTTTTTGTCTTCTACGGCGCATCCGTAAGAAAAATTTATACATATATCATTTTCTTCATTATCTTTCTCTAACTTCTTTTCTATCCTCTGCATTTGTGTTTTTATCCCGTCTTCATCTGTATTTGGCGCTATAATTACAAACTCATCTCCGCCTATACGCGCCAATATATCATTTTGCCTTATGCTTGACTTCAGAATATCAGCAAAGCGCTTTATTACACTGTCTCCTTCGCTGTGTCCCAAAACATCGTTGACTATCTTTAATCCGTCCAAATCCATGATTATCAATCCAAAAGGAGCACTTCTTTTATTGAACATCCTTTTCATTTCTTCGTTAAAAAATCTTCTATTATAGATGTTTGTCAAGGGGTCATGATAACTGATGTATTCGAGTTTTTGTTTGTGTAAAAATATATCTGTGATATCAAGGCAAAAAATAAGTACGTGCGGTTCTTTGTTTATATGTATTTTGTTAAAAGACATAGTAATCCATTTTTCTTTGTTGTCTATCACTATCTTTACATCTATTCTACGCTGTTCTTTTCTTCCAAGCAGTGTTTTTTCAAATGTGTTTTTTATAGATAGCTTGTGTTCGTCTGCAGCCTTTGATAATAAGTTATAGCCTTCCGATTCATCCTCTATAATATGATTTGCCTTTGGATTCGCATATTTTACCACACCGTTTTTTGATAGCAGAAGTATGCCTGTTTCTGCACTCTCTGCAAATGTTCTGAATTTTTCCTCGCTTTCCTTGAGAGCTTCTCTTAGGCTGTATTCCTGTGTTATATCCCAAACAATTAGAACTGCTTCTTTATCGTAAAGTCCATATATAGAGTAACCCAAACGCTGTTTTTCTGTTTTTGTGGTTTTTGAGTTTGTGCCTTTTTTATTCTGCATTACCTTTTTTATATCTTGCAAGATATTTGAGTTTTTCCCAAAAATATCTTCAACTGTTTCTCCTATTATCTTTGTTTTTGGGAATTTTATAGATGACGAACATGATGCATTTGCGTCTGTTATTCTGCATTCTTCATTCAGATATTTGATAATGATTATACAGTAAGGCATATTGTTTATCAGTTGTTTGTATCTTTGCTGTTCTTCCGACAATTTGTTGTGAAGACTGCTTTTTTCATCGAAAGACTTTTTAATGTTTTCCGCCAGCAGTTTTATATGTGAAATGTTTATTTTGTCTATATCTATATTTTGAGCAGGGTATTTAAGCACGAAGTTTGATAATGTTTTTATTGCTTTATCCATTCTTTTTAATAGAATAAATATAATTAGAGATACGACAATAAAAACCGACACAACTATCACAATAGAATTAGTTAAACTTTTCACCAATCCTGCTTTTGTATCTTTTTTTAAATTTAATATGAAATATTCCAAATCATCCACATATACGCCCGTTCCTATAATCCAGTTAAACGGCTTATAGAGTGTTAAATATACAAGTTTTTTGCCTATTTTATTTGTTTTTGGTATTTGGTAATAGTATTCGACAAACGAATATCCTCTGTTTTTTATGTCATTAAGATATTTTTTTCTGTACAAAAAACCTTTTGAATCGGGCGTTTTTATAGAAAGGCATTCTCCTATCAATTCCGGTGTATTAGGGTCGATCTCTTCATAACCGAAACAATTTGGGTTGTTTATATCCTTGAGCTTTATGATAAAAAAGTAACCGTGTTTGTGAAATTCATATGTATAGCTGTGTAGCTCATATATTATGTCTTGCTGCAGCAGTTCATAGTTATCCAAATATTCACCCGCCCCGAGATACCATTTAAATGGTTCAAATAGTTTTATGAATTCTACCCTTTTTTCTTTTTTTACATTTTTTTTCCGGCAGTTTTCAACGAAACCTTCTGTTTTTGTTTTAACTGTTTCTATCTCTTGAGCCATTGCGTAGTTCCTGTCTTTTAGAAGATTTTTGCCTATTATACTTTTGTCCGGACTAAATATTTCATTTCCTTTTAAATCGCCTACAAAAAATAAGCCTTTTCCGCTATTATATAAATCCATATTGTATATATATTCCAGGATGATCTTTTTTATTTCGTCTTGTGATTTTATATTTTTATATTTATTGTATATGCTATATGTTAGAAAATATAGATTTGCCACTCTGTATCTTAATTTTCTTTCCACACTTCTTTCATAACTTTTTTGTCTTTTATCTATTGTGTATATCAGCGAGTCAACCTTCTCTTTTATGTCCTTTTTCTTTTTTTGTATGTAGAACTGTTTTACTTTTAAAGCGTTAGCTTCAAATTGTTTGTTGTAGCAATAACAGAATACTAAGATGACTGACATAAAACCAAAAATAACTGCAGCTATCGCAAATTTGAAATAATTATGCAAATTGGTCATCTCCTGAAAAATACCTATGTTATTCACTATAAATAACAAAAATGCATAGTCAAGTAAAATTAACAAAAAGCAGCATATTGCAATAGAAATGAGTTAATATTTATGTTTATTGTTATAACTTACCTTACGCAAAAATCACACTTGAGTAAATATTTAACATTCAAGTTTTTTTGCATTGAGTATAGAAGATGTGATTTTCCTATGAAGGGCTGCGTGCAGCTGTGAATTAAAGAATTATGTCGAAGGTGTTGGGTTTTGGGTGCTGGGTATTAGGTATCAGATTTTTTGAAATGTATATCGGCACTCTTACTCGCTGCA
>CAZOGA010000051.1:0-8625 GCA_964579095.1 uncultured Desulfurellales bacterium | reverse complement strand
AATAATATTGTATGGTCAAGAAAATGTTTCCTGTAATATTTAGTAAAATACTCTGAAAATATTCCCTGCAGGTCTTCTCTATTTCTTTGCCTTAAACATGATTTAGCAAGATCATCAATGCCGTTCCCAACACATTCGTATATAACGCTATCTTTTATAGGTTCGACTTTAAAGTGCAGCAGGGAAGTGTTGATGGAATCTGCAATATCCTTTTTCGAATCTATTAATGTTCCATCTAAATCAAAAAATACGGTCTTCATAAGAAAGGCGCGGATAAATTCGCGCCCTATATAAATTTTTTAAATATCAGCACAGCGTTTGTGCCGCCAAATCCAAAAGAATTGGACATCGCAGCATTTACGTCCTTTTTAATAGCACTATTAGGTACATAAAATAGGTCACACCCGTCATCAGGATTGTCCAAATTTGCAGTTGGAGGAATAACACCATTTTGAATGGAAAGTACAGAAAACACAGCTTCAACTCCACCGGCAGCGCCCAACAGGTGGCCGGTAACTGATTTTGTAGAACTAATTGCAGTTTTATAGGCATGTTCTTTAAAAACATCCTTTATGGCTTTTGTCTCTATTAAATCATTAAAATGGGTAGACGTGCCATGTGCATTGATGTAATCAATCTCTGATGCATTCATTCCAGCATCGTTTAATGCCATTTTTATAGCATAAGTTGCACCTTTTCCTTCAGGGTCTGGTGCTGTAATATGATAAGCATCGTCGCTCATCCCAAGACCTGCAAATTCGGCCAGTATATTCGCACCTCTTGCTTTTGCATGCTCATACGATTCCAAAACAAGAATGCCTGCCCCCTCTCCCACAATAAATCCATCCCTATCCTTATCAAAGGGACGTGATGCTTTCTGAGGTTCGCTGTTTCTTGTAGAAAGAGCTTTCATATTGGCAAAGCCCGATATGGCAAGGGGTGTTATCGAAGCTTCTGACCCGCCGCAAATCATAACATCTGCATCACCGTATGCTATACAGCGGGCAGCCAGTCCTATGGAGTGAGTTCCTGTGGCACAAGCCGTAACATCACTGAAGTTAGGGCCCATAACCCTCCATTTTATTGCTATATTGCCGCTAGCCATATTTATTACAGCCATAGGTATAAAAAACGGTGAAACACCTTTTTGTCCTCTCTCCAAAAGAGCTTTGTTGTATTTCTCTATTGTTGATAATCCGCCTATGCCTGCGCCGACGCTTACTCCAATTCTATACGGATCTTCATTCTTTAAATCCAAACCCGATTGTTTGATTGCTTCATCCGCCGCAGCTATAGCATATACGGCAAACGGGTCGGTCCTTTTTACATCTTTTTTTGAAATATATTTTGTTGCGTCAAATCCCTTAACCTCTCCTGCTATTTGAACGGTAAAATTGGATGCATCAAAATGCGTTATCCTGTCTATACCGCTTATGCCATTTACAGCACTTTTGAAACTCTCCGCTGCAGAGAGTCCAACAGGTGTTAAGGCTCCTACACCTGTTATAACTATCCGTTTTTTCATTTAATAGTACCTACTTGTGTGATTCCACATAATCTACAGCATCTTTGACACTGGCGATCTTCTCGGCATCTGTGTCAGGAATATCAATACCGAACTTCTCTTCCATAGCCATAACCAGTTCAACAGTGTCCAAAGAATCGGCGCCTAAATCTTCTATAAATTTCGATTCAAGCTTAACCTCTTCCTCATCAACTCCAAGTTGTTCTACAATAATTGCTTTCACATCATCAAAAACAGACATAACAAAAACCCCCTTTTTTTTATTTATATATATAATCCGCCGCTTATATTGATGGTCTCGCCTGTAATATAGCCCGCCTCATCGCTTAGAATAAAGGCTGCAAGATTTGCAACATCTTCCGGTTTGCCCAATCTTTTCAAAGCTATGGAATCAACCAACATTTTTCTCTGCAAAATATTTAGTTTCTTGGTCATACTTGTTTCTATAAACCCCGGAGCAATGGCATTTATACGAATATTTCGGGAACCGAGCTCTTTTGCCAAAGATTTGGTTAAACCTATAACACCGGCTTTTGAAGCCGCATAATTTGCCTGCCCCGCATTGCCCATCAGTCCCACTACGCTTGATATATTAACAATAGATCCGAATTTGTTTTTTATCATGGATTTGACAGCATGCTTCGTACAGTTGAAAACGCCTTTCAAGTTTACAGCAATTACTCTGTCAAATTCCTCTTCCTTCATTCTCAGCATCAAATTATCCGCTGTTATACCTGCATTATTCACAAGGTAATCAATTTTCTTATATTTGCCGATTATCTCATCAAATGCATCTTTAGATTCCTCAAAATCTACAACGTTAAACCGCAATATATCGCATGATCCTCCATCTTTTTTTATGTTTTCCGAAACAGCAAAAGCACTATCTTCGCTTGATGAATAGTTAATTATAACTTTTAGTCCTCTTTTTGCCAAATATTCGGCAATAGATGCACCGATGCCCTTTGATGCACCTGTTACAACAGCGATATTACCGGAAAAACTCATAAGCCTTCCTTATATTTATTATAACTTTTTAAATCAACAACAGCTTTAATATCCGCTTTTCTATATTCTCTTTTCAGCATGGCAGCAAGTATATTCTTGGGTCCCATCTCAATAAATTCATCTGCACCCATTGTAATTGCTTTATTTATATTGCCAAGCCAGTTAACAGGATGTACTATCTGGTCTATCAAGTAATCCTTAATTCTCAGATTATTTTCTATAACATCTGAGTAGACATTTTCTATAACGGGTCTGCTCGGACTTTTAAACTCTATTTTATTCAATACCTTAGACATTTTTTCCTGAACCGGCTTCATTAAATCACAATGAAAAGGCGCACTAACACTTAATGGTATGACCTTTCCTATTTTTTCCCTTTTTGCGGCATTAATCATTTGATCAATGCCTTTTTTATAACCGGATATAATAATCTGATTTTTTGCATTATAATTTGCAATATCGCAGTAGGCGTCTTTATCCTGTGAAATTTGTTCACATAGCTGTCTTATTTTGTTATGTTCGTTAGTGATTACAGCAGCCATGGCGCCAACTCCTTCTGCCACAGCTTCCTGCATAAACATACCTCTTTTATGCACCGCATAAACCGCATCTTCCAAATTAAGTGATCCAGCTGCTACAAGTGCGGAATATTCGCCAAGCGAATGTCCTGCACATATATCAAAATCAAAACCGGTTTCAGATTTGAGAAGTTCATATATAGCTATGCTGCATGTTAATATCGCAGGCTGCGCATTTTGCGTTAAGATCAGCTCGTTTTCAGGTCCGTTAAACATCAATTTGCTTAAACTGAACCCGGCTGCATCATCAGCTCTGCGCACAATTTTGCTCACAATATCAAATTCATCATAGAGGTCTTTGCACATACCGACCCATTGAGAGCCTTGTCCTGTAAAAGCTAAAAATTTCACTTAAACTCACCTATCTGTATGCACATATTTCTCAAAGTACTCTCTGCTTCATTCATTATATCTGACATTATATCTTTAATAGGTTTTATGTCGTGTATTAATCCGGAAATTTGACCGGCCATTATGCTGCCCATAACCATATCACCTTCTTTAACCGCAAGCCTCAGCTTACCTTCTCCAAATTTCTCAATCTCTTCCTTTGTGGCGCCCATCTCTTCCATTCTGGTCATCTCTCTTGTAAGTTTGTTTTTCAAAACTCTCACGGGGTGCCCTGTGGTTCTGCCTGTTACTATTGTGTCCCTGTCCTTTGCCTTCTTAATGTATTCTTTATAAATCTCTGCGGCAGTGCACTCTGTGGAAGCTACAAAACGTGTACCCATCTGAACGCCCTGCGCGCCCAAACTCAAAGCAGCTATAAATCCCCTTCCATCTGCAATGCCGCCCGCTGCCGCCACCGGAATTGTAACAGCATCAACAATCTGCGGCACCATAGCCATAGTTGTTAACTCACCCACATGTCCTCCGGATTCCATTCCTTCTGCAATAACAATATCTGCACCTATATGTTCCATGCGTTTTGCCAATGCAACAGACGGCACAACAGGTATCACTTTTGCATTAACAGACTTGAATTTATCCATGTATTTGCCTGGGTTTCCGGCTCCTGTCGTAATGACGGGTACCTTATGTTTCACTACAGCATCGACAACTTCATCCACAAAAGGAGACAAAAGCATTATATTTACGCCAAACGGTTTATCGGTCATGCTTTTTGCCTTTATAATCTCATTCTCCACAATCGCCGCAGGTGCATTGCCTGCAGCGATAATACCCAAAGCACCTGCTTCAGACACGCTGGATGCAAGCTGAGCATCCGCGACCCATGCCATGCCTCCCTGAATTATCGGATATTTTATATTTAACAGATCACAAATTTTTGTTTTCAGCATAATTTCCCCTACCATCTAATAACGCTAGCAGCCCAAGTTAAACTTGCCCCGAAGCTATTTAGCAATAATATATCATTTTCTTTAATTTTTCCATTTTTATTAGCCCAATCCAAAGCAAGCGGAATTGATGCCGCAGCCGTGTTGCCATGACGGTCTATGGTGATAACAGCGTTTTCTACAGGAAGCTTGATTCTTCTGACAACTGCATCTATTATTCTCTTGTTGGCTTGATGACAAACCATACAGTTAACATCGCTAAAATTCAAGCCTACGCTCTCTAAGGATTCTTTGCTTATGCTTGCTATATGTCTCACGGACATTTTGAATGTTTCATTACCCAGCATTTTTATATATATTTCGCGGTTTTTTATAACCTCTTCGGAACATTGTTTAACAGAGCCCGGGGCCGGGACCCTCATTAAGTTCGTATATGCACCGTCAGATTTAACCCTTATGTCCAGGATACCTTTATTTTCATTATCTGTCGCATCTAAAACAGCGCACGCAGCGCCATCACCGAATATAATACATGTGGACCTATCCGTCCAATCAGTAATCTTGCTTAATTCCTCTGCACCTATAACCAAAGCCTTTTTCACCATACCGGATTTTATGTAAGCGTTGGCAATGCTTAAACCATACATAAATCCGCTGCAGGCAGCATTAATATCAAAACAAAAGGCATTTTTTGCGCCCAATTTTTCCTGAATAAAAAGTGCTGTTGCGGGCAGAGGCATATCCGGCGTCACCGTTGCCAATATTATCAAATCAATATCAAGCGGATCCAAATCTATCTTGTTTATTGCATCCAGCGCCGCTTTATAGGCTATATCAGACGTAGATTCACCATCGGCAATGTGCCGGACTTTTATGCCTGTTCTCTGAACTATCCATTCATCATTAGTATCCACCATTTTTTCCAGATCGCTATTGGTTAAAATCTTTTCAGGGAGATAGGATCCCGTAGATATTATTTCAGCATTCATACATTCTCCACCTTTCTTAAGTTTGTAAGCACTCTGCAATTTTCAACAGCCAATTTCATTTTATCATTAATTTTTAGCTCCGAAAATTTAGACGCTTTTAAAATGGCATTTTTAATAGCCCTTGCCTTGCTTCTGCCGTGACTTATTATACAGGCGCCGTTTATACCCAAAAGCGGTGCCCCGCCAATTTCAGCATAATCTATTTTTCTTTTCAATAATCCGAATGCAGGTTTGGCAAGCAAAAACCCTATTTTATACCAAATGCTTTTCTTAATTTCAATTTTCAGAAATTCACCTATTACACTTGGTATGGATTCGCTTGTTTTGAGCACAATATTGCCCACAAAACCATCGCATATAACAACATCTGCTCCGCCTTTGTATATGCTGTCACCCTCAATATTGCCTATAAAATTTAATTTACTCGATGATAAAACATCATATGTTTTTAAAACGAGATGATTGCCTTTGCCGGGCTCTGTTCCATTGCTTAATAAACCCACTCTGGGCTTATCCACATTCATTATATATTTGGCATAAACACTGCCCATAAGCGCAAACTCCACTAAATTCACAACTTTGCAATCAACATTTGCACCTGCGTCTATCAATAGAATATATCCTTTCAAGGTGGGCAGAAAGGTTGCGATAGCAGGCCTGCTTATACCTTTAATTTTGCCCAATGTAAACATGGATATAGCCATTGCAGCTCCCGAGTTACCGGCAGTGATAAAAGCATCTGCGTTATTATCTTTTACCAGCTTAGCGCCTATCATCATTGAGGAATTTTTTTTCCTTAATGCAAATGTGGGCTTATCGGACATACCTACAGCTTCCGCAGCATTTACTATGCTCACCCTACTTGCATCATAATCAAAATTAGACAGCTCTTTTAATATTTTGTATTCATTTCCAATAAGTATAGCATGAATTTTGTCGTTTGATAATACAGCACTCATAGCACCTTTGATTATTTCTGTAGGTGCATAATCGCCCCCATATACATCGACTGCCACGCGGCTGCTGCCCATAATCCTATTCCTCTATCTTAATAACCTCTCTATCTTTATAATACCCGCATGTAGGGCAAATTCTATGCGGCAGTTTAGGCTCTCCGCAATTAGAGCATTTAGATAAACCGAATCCGCTTGCCTTTTTGTGTGTAGCTCTTTTTGCCGCCCTTGAATGTGAAGATTTTCTTTTAGGTAATGCCATTTTAAACTCCTTTCAATATTTATATTTTAACTAATTCCAATTCATTAAAAAAATAACCGATCTCAAAATCAGCTGCATCAACAGCATCTGAACCATGCACAGCGTTACGTTCAATATCTGTACCAAATTGTGCACGCAGAGTTCCTTTTCTTGCCTCTTTTGAATTTGTTTCTCCCATTAATGCCCTATAGTCCGCTATAGCATTTTCTTTTTCAAGCACCATCGCTACGATAGGACCTTTTGACATAAAATCTGTCAGTGATTCGAAAAATGGCCGCTCCTTATGCACAGCATAAAATCCTTCTGCATCCTTTTTGTTCAATTTTACTTTTTTCATGCCGATTATTGAGAAACCATTTTGCTCAAGTATATCTATAACCTTACCCGCATTTTTTGCGCCAACACAATCCGGCTTTATTAAAGATAACGTTCTTTCAATCATTTACTGCCTCCTGCCACTGCCTTTGATTTGCTTTTATTAGTGCTGTTTTTCTTAGATGCTGTTTTTGTTATGCTTTTTTTACTGTTTGTTATGCTGCTTTTGTTATTTTTATAGTCTGTCACATACCATCCTGAACCTTTAAGCACAAACGATGCATGAGATATAAGTTTATGCACGCCGCCCTTTTTACCGCAATTGGGACATACTTCAGGCAGCTTATCACTAACGTGCTGCAGCTGTTGAAACTTATGCAAACAGTATGAACATTCGTACTCGTATATAGGCATTTAATCAACCCCCGTTCAATTGCTTAAAAATTTCTTTTTCTTCGATGCATTCAATAATCAATTTTTTTATCTTAGACGTCTCTCCGCTCTTGATCTTTATGCAGCTTTTAGCAATTTTAAGTCTTTTTGCAAGCAGCCGCACCAACGCTTTATTTGCTCTGCCTTCAATGGGAGGATCCTTAACCCTGATCTGTAGAACGCCGTTTTTAAAACCTAAAATTTCACTGTTCTTTGCTTTAGGTTTTAGCTTAACCTCAATAATCAAAGATAGACTCCTTAAAAAGACAAAAGAAATTAGCACAACTTATATTATACGTCAACATTTTTATGCAAAACATAGATACTTCACATCTGCTGCACTATCTATAAAATAGTATTGTATAGAAATATTTTGAGTCGTCTAATCGTAAAATGCACTAAAGGCATCTACAGCATCTCTATCCATCCTTAATTTATTGATGTAATTTTCTAAATCAGGATAGCCCAAAGCAATGCCGAAAAGCACAATCTTATTATCCGGCAGCTTCAGCGTATTCCTAATAGTATCTGGGTATGCCGCAATAGAAGCTTGGGCGCAGCTTCCAAGGCCGAACTCCCATGCCGCCAACATGACGCTTTGTGCAAATATGCCTATATCAATTAACGTGCCGTCACCCAAATGTTTCTCCCTTAAAAAAAACAGCTCCACCGGTGCGCCGAAAAATTTGAAGTTTTCCATAATGTGTTCATGAAGCGCCTCTTTATCTGCTGCAGGGTCAATATGCTTATGTTTAAATATAGCCGCATTACAAGCTTTCCTGCGGTTATTAATAAAGGCAGGCATGTTTCTAACGGCATAGTTGTAATCATAGTTCCTCATCTTTTTGTTATCAAAGTCGTCCATCAATCTCTTAGAAAGCTCCTCTTTTGTTTTTCCTGTTACAATGGCCACTTCCCAAGGCTGCATATTGTGCCCTGAAGGTGAAAAACGGGCAATATCCAATATCTTATAGATTAATTTCTTTTCTACGGGTTTATCTATGTATTTTCTCACGGAAAATCTGCTTTTTATGGTATTCGTCACATCCATACTTTCCCTCCAATTTTCAATAGTTGCAAGTTAAACTAATTATTTAATCATATTCTGTCAAGCGGAAAAAGCCATTTACCGCCGTACAAAAAATAAAAATCACATATCCGACTTTTCTACAACTTTAAGCAAACACATTTTTTAATTATTAATCTTACACACTTTTCAATTTCTGCAATTCCATAATGATATTAATTATAAATGTTAAATTATG
>CAZOGA010000050.1:0-8932 GCA_964579095.1 uncultured Desulfurellales bacterium | reverse complement strand
ATGTAATTAAAAACATAACGTTGCACCCCGCCAATGTCGGGTGGGAATTTGCTGGCTATCCACAAAATTTTTAGCGGTTTAGCCGCGATCAAGTTTACTTTTTCAATTTTTTTCAACGAACACATAACAAATCAAAGTGTGGAAATTTAGTACCTGTATCTTTATTAGCTTCTCTAATAGCTTCAATTAAAGTAATATGTTTAATAATACCAGCTTCTTCAAAAAGATAAAACTTAAACCCAATATTTGATAGATTTGTCAAATAAACCTGAGCCGTTGTACCTGATGCTTTTAAAGCATATGGTAGTATCTCGCTAATTAATTTAAGAGATGGATTATTTATTATAATATTTCTCATTCCTTTTAACGCCAAAGGCTCAGCACCTTCAATATCCATCTTTATAAAATCTATCTTGGTATTTTTGGTATCCTCTTTTTGGAAGTAAGAATCCAACGTTATTGTTTCTACTTCTATAAATTTGTTTCTATAGTCTGTAACGACGAGAGAATGTCCACCAGAGGCATTAAAATCATCACTCTGATTTTCATTCTGGTCTAAGTATAAATTAGATTTCCCATTTTTATCTGAAACAGCCTTATTTATCAGTATTACATTATTGAATTTATTAATTTTTATACTTGCTTCCAGTAACTTAAAATTATTTGAATCTGGTTCAAAAGCAAATATCTTACCTGTTTCACCAACTAAACTTGCAAAAAGGCAAGTGTAATAACCAATGTTTGCACCAATATCTACAATAGTCATTCCAGGCCTAACATTAGCTAAATAAAAACGAGACAATTTCTCCTCATAAATACCATTATAGTATATCGGACAACATACTCCTTCATCATTTAAATCTAAATAAATCTTGTAATTACGGAATGGTACAATAATTAGTTTTGGTAGAATTTTATGAATCAATTTTTTTACTTTCCAAGGGCTAGAGAGGATCAACTTAATTACTATCTTAGGCAAATATAGTGCTTTTCTATTATTATTATTCATTCTATATCTCTCTTTTTACAATGCTAAATTGAGCTAAGGCAGGCAGTTATATGTTCCTCTATTTTTCTCGTATGAATCTCCTGACGAAAATTTTCCCTACAAATTTCAACAGCCTTTTTCTTTTGCTGTTCCCACCAGTTAGGATGATTGAAAAAATATTTCACTTTTGCCGTTAAATCATCTACTGAACCCGGCTTGAAAAACAACCCTCCTTCCCCATCTTTGAAGATCTCAACAATTCCGTCCACTGCGCTTGCTACAACGGGCGTTGCGCAAGCCATTGCCTCGATTACAACCCTACCGAATGGTTCTTTGAGTGACGGCACAACTACCAAATCGCACAAGCTCATTATTTCAGGTATATCCGTCCGGTAACCTAAGAACATGACCTTATCTTTTATCCCCAACTCAGCAGACTTCCGCTTCAGAAATGCTTCGTATCTCCCTTGCTGAATATTATCGTCACCAACAATTATGTAGTGCGCATGAAAACCCTCCTGTGACAACTTTTTTAGCATTTCTAGGAAAAGACGCTGCCCCTTAATTTTCTTTAATTGACCGATAACGCCAAGAACAGGCAAATTATCATTAATAAACAGTCCAGTTTTTAAGTGTTCAGTCGCATGGGGGTAGTATTTAGATATATCAACCGCATTATGAACATAAAAGCACTTGGATGGATCAATCCAGGGAGAATGTTCGAGTACGGTGCTCATCGTTGCCTTGGAAGGAAACAATATCCTATCAGCAGAATTCGCTTTTATCCATTTCATAGAATCGTCCGTCTCATCAATATGGATGTGTAAAATAACAGGGATCTTCATTGCCATTGACAACGGCAGGAAAAATTTATAGGTGCCTACTGAATTAAGATAAATCAAATCAATGCTATGCTTTTTAAGAACAACGAATAATCTCAGGATTGTAGATGCCACATGAACCAAATTTTTCCTTGCATATATAGGAAATTGGAATGGAAACAAATTTACATCCTTCCTTAGAGGGAATGTCTCAAAATGTGATAAAGGGTTATATAAACAGTATGGCGTAAATCGTGCAGTATCGATACTATCTAAAAGCGCGAGGAGATTAATCTCGCCGCCTGCAACATGAGGAGCTGATGAAACGAAGAGTATATTTTTTTCACTTATTTTTTTCGGCACTACTTCGGTTCTCTCTTTAGTACATTTCAGAAAAAAGCAAAACAATAGCTTCCTTATCCGCTCCAGAGAAGGTATTACTCTCTTTATCTATTTCTAGGGATTCTTAATAACAGGACAATATAACGCAAAATATATCTTAAATTAAAGTAGTTATATTTAAAACCTTGTTGAAATAATTTCCTATAGCTATCCAAATCTTCATGAAGGACATTATGGCACACAGCTTCATAAGCACATAAAGACATTCTTTTTTTTAGATGTTCTTCCCCTACAATCTTAACGCAGTCAGGAAATAAATTAACAATATCATTTAGACACTCAAAAAAACCTTTATCTGTAGCATAACTTTTTTTAGTCAAAGATGTATCATGATTTCTCCATTGTGCTAATATTCTGTCAATATAGCCTAACGGATAATAATAAGCTATGCGCAGCCACAGATTATAATCCTCTGCACAAAGAAGATTTTCATTAAAAAGCCCCACTTTATCCAAAATATCTTTTTTTAACATTACTCCTTGAGTAGGAATAAATATTCCCCCAAAAAGCTCTTTGAAGCACTTTCCACTACACGCCTTTTTGTTTGAATAGGAAATGACACTTTTTGAAATAACTTCACCCTTTTCATTAATAATTTCACAATCAGAATAGACAAAATTTATTCCGGGATTATCATCAAAAAATTTAATTCTCTCTGATAGAGAATTGTATAAAAAAATATCATCATGATCAATAAAAGCAATATAATCCCCTCTGCTGCTTTTAATGCCTTTATTTCTCGCGATTGAAGGCTTACCAGAATGCTGCTGGTAAATATAATTAATCCTATTGTCATTAAAAGACAATATAATCTCTTTTGTTTTATCTGTAGATCCATCATCTATACAAATTAACTCAAAATTATCATAGTCCTGCATTAAAATGCTATGGATAGCCTTTGAAATGAATTTTTCTCCATTAAAAACTGGCATAATAATGGATACTACTGGCATACATTCCTCCTAAGCATTTTTAAATATGCTTCTATATATTATGTATTCCCTCACATTTATGACTCTACTATATCATCTGTTTTTGCTGTATATTATTTGGTTAATATATGCTATATTTTGAAACTCTTTCTAAATTTGTCAAAAGTTTATTTCCAAGTTTCTTAATTGTTTTGTTTTTCTTTTTAGAGATATTAATATCGCGTCTGTATAATGTCGGCGTTGCTCCTAAAATCTAGTAGGAAGGGTTGATAGGACAATCCTATCAGCCTATATTTCCAACTAGTCCCGCAAGATAGCGGCTAAGTATGCTCCAGCTTTTTTTGCCAGCATTTTTTGCTCAGGAATTCTTTTTTGGAGTATTTGTACAATCGATTCTCGATGTGAAATTAACGATTCAAATGTCTTAATAAGATTCTCCACTGTCATTGAACTTCCATCTACTACATAACTGCTATGTCCGTATACCTCTTTAAAAATACCCCAAGCTTTTTTACTATATGCAATTGCTATAGTTGGAATATAGCTGGAAAGAGCGGCGATTGTAGAATGGGTTCTATAACCAATAAAAAAGTCGCATTGCGCGATCACTTGTTTTAATTCATCTACATGCATATTATAATAATCTTCTGAAAATATTATCCGATCCTTTCTTTCAGCTTTTTCCCTTACTGCTCGACATGCCAATAAATCATCGTTTCCTTCATACATTACATGAGGAATTAAGAGAACAGTTGCATCATAAGTGTGTGTAACATAATTGATAAATTTTGCCATATTTTGTTCGTATTCAATTCTTGAGACACCTAAAAATTTCGATTTGAGAGCAGAGATTCCAAGGCCTATGGTAAATTCTGTAGAAGAATTTGATATTGATGCAGTCCGTTTAGTCCTTCTTCTTTTTAGAAGAAATGCTGGATCTGCAACTAATTGAACATTATGCGAAATGCCAAGGTCTCTCAAATATTCTTGTGACCATCTTTCACGTACAGTTATTAGAGTCGTTTCTTTGAAGATCTTTATCGCCAAATCCCGCAATTTCTCATCATAAAATGGTCCAATCGAAGCAGCCCATATTACAGTAGGTTTCTTAATATGCTGAGCATACTTAATATAATTTATGTGTGTGACCGCGCTATCTACACCATAGCTCTCTGTAAAATTGTCGCCCCCAACCGCCACAACTACATCCGCTCTAGAATAGTACCCATGCATGTTTCTTTGGCAATATAATCCTTCCGGGTATCCCAACGAAAACCCCAATCGACGCCTTAATGAAGATATTGCAGTGTGAATAGTACGTCGTCTGAGGTAAGGGATAAATTTCACAGGCGTTGGCCAGTTGTATACAAGGGAAGAATCATATTCCGCCGTGTTAGAAATGACACTGAAGGAGGAATCAGGCAAGTATTGATGAATAAGGTCGGACGAGCATCGGACAATAGCCTCACAACCGCGATTTTGGCAAGTCCCATGGCCTACAAAGAGTATTTTTCTCATATATGTCCTCTGAATATTCTAAATGCTCTCTTTATAAATGAAAGCGGTAAGCGAACCCATTGTGGAAGTAAATCGCGCATTCTCCCGCCGGCAATCGGCGGACACAATGAAATTAAATGGCTGCCGAGAACCTTTCGGAGTAAAGGCATATTATAAGCTCTCTTGGATATCCATTTATTCCGCTCGTTGATTCTGAGTGATTTTATTTCAGCGACATTTGCTGGTCGCTTAGCCTTTTTTCTCCGTTCCGGAATCCATCTCTTTCTATTTTTTGCAAACCAAAGCCTCCCGGTTATCTGATCGTGTTTGTATCTCACACCAGCACGCTGCGATAGGATCACTGTTTCGGAATCAACTTCCCTAACCCTACATTGGCTAGATTTACTGGCATCAAGGAGTAGCTGGGTAATAGCCGGGTTTCTAACAATTAGTATTGAGTTACCTTTGGGATCCTGGATTTGCTCTTGCAACCACGCGTCCATAAATGTGACATCAGCCAATTCAGAAAAAACATCATCGCAGTAGTCACAGGCATTCGGCACAAATATCCGTCGAAGCCAAACTTGGCCAAAGATACTTTCTTGAAATGGCAATCTTATGCAACGATTTTCATCCTTATTTGAGATAACAGTAAAAGAGAAGTTTGAGGATCTTTCAGTACATGTTTTGTCCCGATAGTCAATAGTTTTTACTTCATCTCTTGCGACTCCTGTGCAATCAATGAGAAAATCAGTAAATCTGGCGCTGACCCCATGTCCGCAGACAAGTCCAAAGACATATTTAATCCGCTTACGGAGCTTCTTGCTATATTTCTGAGCCTTTCGTATTCCGTAAATATGACATGGCAACCCTACCACTGCATACCTGCCATCTTCGTTCAGAATTTGTTTCAAGACACGTGAATGCTCAACAGGATAGTATTTGCTCTTTGCATTTTTTTGAATTCCTTCGACATTTCGAACTATTCGTGCTTCAAAGCGAATCCCCTTATGGTCAGATGGCCCTACAACGACTGCTCCGTCAATCTTATCCTGTTCAAAAAGTAGCGTTAGCAGCAGAGTAACCATTCCACCCGATCCTGCTTTTACTCTGATTCCATCTCTATTTGCAAAACCCATCATGCAGCTATGATAGTAGCCTATTATATCATTTTTTTTGATATTATGAACCGAGGAAAATAGAGCATCAGCGAGTTCATTTTCTGTATTTTCATTAAATGGACAGATTTTCAGGCAGAGTCCGCAATCTGAGCATTCGCCAATTAGATGTGGCTGGTATTCGCCATACTTATTAAATGCCATTTTCAGAGAGCCAGAAGGGCATATGCCACAGCAAGTACCACATCCACAACACATATCTGCTGAAACTATCTTGTCAACTACTGATTTCATCATCTACCCCGACTTCATGACTTAGGACATGAAAATGAGAGAGTGCCAGTCCAGTTGCTATCCTCTTAATTTTTAATTAGGCGCCTTTCTTGTTTACTTAAAACAAAAAAGAAAGCAATAGGGATAAAAAACATTATCTGAATACCGCTGCTTATGAGAATATTGATATAATTGGCCTTTAGAAAGTCTTTCATAAGGTAAAAGTATAACAAAAGAGGAGTGAGTGTTTTGATTGCGGTTAGAAGAAGAATTTTAAAATAATACCCATAGATCGATAGATTTATGGCATGACATGTGTATATGGGCTGTATGAATAATTTGAATATTATCATTTCGATGGCAGTACCCAACGCAACACCATAGATTCCATAAAATCTGATTAGTATTATACTCAACATCAAGTTTAGCAGACCTTCACATGTATTTGCGACTGCAAAATATTGGTGTTTTGAAATCCCGTACAATAATCCAATGGCAGGAGTCTGCATCAAGGCAATTATATAAGGAATACATAAAATTAGTGCTACGTAATAACTACTTTCGAAACCAGGACCCACCCATCTCTGTATAAAGACCTTGCCGTAATAAATTATACTTGCGCCTATAAAAACAGAGAGAATAACACTTATCCTAGTTGCAGTTAAAAAACTTTTTCTTAGGGCCTCATAATCCCCTCTACCTTCATACTGGCTAAAAACTGGTGACATGATTCCTACTGAGCTTATTATGAATTGACCAAAATATTCTATTAACCTTGCACCCACAGAATAATAGGTAACAAGGCTTAAATTCAAGAAGCCGGCAATAACAAAAGAATCTATCCTGAATCTCAAGATATCACCCAGTTGAGCTATAAATGTTTTTGAGCTATATACAAATAGTGATTTAACTTTATCTCTTCGATAAAAAGAATAGCTTATTTTTAGTTGAGGAAAAGCCACTTTAGAAAAAATTAGGATTAATGTATATTCTAATAGACTTGCAAAAGAACTAATTATAGCAATGGCCAGAATTCCATACCCAATCTTCAAAAAATAATATATCAATATATTTGATATTATTAACCTTATTATAGAAGCATAACTTGAGAGATCGTATCTAAGAGAAGAAGTTAATATTCCCCCAAAAGCCCGCATTGGGAATCCTATAGCTACACTGATCCCCAATATAATAACGACTTCCCGAAATAGAGTTACTTCTAGCGGATTTTTTATAAAATAAAAACAGGACAGGGCAGCAATAAATGATATGAACAGGACAACAACACCAGCTATCAAAAACAGGAAAAACGAAGAGCTGATAATATTGTTCATTTCTTGACTATCATTTTGGCCAATTGCTCTCGATACATACCGCTGTGTAGCTGAGGAAAGGCCTAAATCGAGAAGGCCATAATAACCTATAAAACTGCCAACTAATACCCAGAAACCATACAATCTATCTCCGAGGGAATGTATAATAAATGGGGTCATTATAAAAGCTACAGCAACTTGCAAGAGAAAATTTGCACTCCGCAGCATAGAACCTTTTATTAATTTTTGACCTGTATTCATTATTAGATTAGAGGATAAGATTTCAGACAATTCAAATTAAAAAATGGCCAGTTTAAACTCACTGGTATCTGATTAAGTTATCGAATAAATTTTCAATTGGTTAAATTGATGAAGCATTGGTTCATCCGGATAATGAGTACCTCTGCTGATGTAGATGATATAATCTGAGTTTGAAATACTCCATGTCTCTGAAACCGTATGCCTGACGTTTCAATGTCTTGATCTTGTTGACCAGGCCTTCTACTGGAGCATTGGTTATCTTGTGATCGAAGTAGGTCAACAAGCCTGAACGGTACGCCATAATGGTTCTGGCCACTTTTGCCAGTGCTGGGATGCCTGAGGTCATAGCTTCGTAACCCCAGGAGTTGAGGAACTTCTCGGCTTCCTGTCTGGTTTTCATTTCCCAGAAAAGCCTGAGCTGTTCTTTCATCAAGTGCATCTTTGACAACGGCTCGTTAAGTTGTAATAGTTCATCAAGACGTGATTTCCTGTCTGTATCAAGGTTTTCGTAGTTGCTCAAAAGAAGAAACCTGGCTCCCTTGAGAATTCTGCGATCAGACTTGTTCAACATGTGCTGATACTGCCTACGAAAGGTGTCTATGGACTTGTTCATCAATCCCATTACATGAAAACGGTCAAATACGATATCAACCTGGGACAATATCTCCTTTACAGCCCAGAAATAGGACGCACTCATGTCCATTGCTATGGCTCTGAGTTTACGGGCATAACGCCTCAATCTCTTCAGAAAGGGCAAGATGGCCTTCTTGGATTTGCCTTCAACGGCATGTATGATCCTCCCATATCTCAAATCCACAAATATGGTCATATAGCTGTGACCTCTTTTGACGGCAAACTCGTCAATGCCAATATATTTGATATTCTTGATTGGCCTAGTCCTGTACATCCTTTTCAGCTTCAGCTTGTGGATATCCTTGATCATATCCCAGCCAACTCTCATAAAATTTGCTACATCCTTTATGGTGGCCATTTTGAGCAAGTCCAGAACCTGCAGAGCAAATGACCGGGCATATGAACCCGGATTATGCAGCTCGAAGGCCATTTGTGAACAATCAGCAACCATTTTTTCAGAATAACTTACTGATTTTAGATGCAAAAAGCCTCCCTTCCTGTTAAAATGCGTCTATCCAAACACAAGGGAAAGGAAGCACCAAAAAGGTGACAAAAAATATAGCAAAAAATGCTCTGGTCGTAAACCAAAGGAGGAATTCACTGGCAAAAATCTTACCCGCTTCGGGGGTGCAGGACTCATGCGTCGGTTTCTTGACAAATTGAAGCTGGATAAGCACCTCAGGGGTGTCGGCAC
>CAZOGA010000049.1:5524-9170 GCA_964579095.1 uncultured Desulfurellales bacterium | reverse complement strand
AATGAGAATTACGATTATTTACGATAACGAGTCATACCGTAAGGATTTGGTTGCGGATTGGGGATTTGCCTGTCTTGTAGAGGCAGAGGGCTCCCCAAATATACTATTCGATACCGGTGAAAACGGCAAGATTCTCCTATCCAATATGAAAAAATTGGGTATTGATCCTGCATCCATAAATGAAATTTTTATCTCCCATCGCCATTGGGATCATATAGGCGGTTTAGAAGATTTCCTGAAGCAGAATAAAAGAGTAAAGATATACATACCGAAATCATGCCCTGCGCCTTCTGCCGGCAATATTATTGTTGTAAAGGACGAGGTTAAGATGCATGAAAACATATTTTCTACGGGGGAACTGGCCAATATTGAACAATCCATGATAGTAAAAATAAATAGGGGTTTAGTGGTGATTGTCGGATGCTCTCATCCCGGAGTTGCCAATATTTTAAATAAGGCAAAACAGTTCGGCAATATATATGCGCTCGTGGGCGGTTTGCATGGATTTGACGAATTTCATCTCCTTGAAAATCTATCTTTTGTCTGCCCTGTACATTGCACTCAATATAAAAGTGAAATAAAAAGACTTTATAAAGATAAATACATAGATGGCGGAGCGGGGCGGATTATCGAATTTTAAATCGGTATTAAAATTTAAAGCAAGGACTAACAAAATTTCTTGTAAATGATTTTTTACAACGTATAATTTTGGTATGGAGACATTTTTTAACAAGTACCTTATGTCAATAGTTCACAAAAGAGGTTTAAAGAAACAGTTTGTTTTTAACCTTAAGGAATATAATACGAAAGGATTGAACGATCCGCTTGACGAAAATGCACACTCGCCATCCGAAGGTTTAATACATAGATATCCGGACAGAGTTGTGCTGACAATCACAAATAGGTGTTTTGCATACTGCAGATTCTGTTTTAGGAAAAAAAATTGGTCTAATTTTTCGGGATTTGATTTAACTGGCGCAGTAAAATATATATCGGATCATAAGGAAATCAGAGAGGTGCTGTTATCTGGAGGAGACCCTTTCACATTGGGACAAAAACATCTTGAAATTATATTAAAAAATATAAGAAACATAAAGCACATAGAAGTTATCAGGATTGGTACACGTGTATTAACATCCAATCCTATAAAAATCACCCGGCAAATTGTTGATATGCTTAAAAAATATAGACCTGTATGGGTCGCCGCACATATAAATCACCCTGATGAGATAACTTCTGAATTTATAAATGCCGCAGAGAAAATACTCAATTCGGGCATACCCATTCTATCACAGACAGTACTGCTAAACGGCATAAACAACGATGCAAAAACATTGAAAACCCTATTCTGCAGACTTGTCAGAATAGGCATCAAGCCTTATTATTTATTTGGATGCGACCAAGCTGCGGGCAATGAACACTTCAGGGTCAGCATAGATAAAGCATTGGAAATTATGAAGTCTCTAAGATGCAATATAAGCGGCATCTGCATGCCTGTGTTTGCATTTGATCTGCCGAATGGAGGAGGTAAAGTGATTTTGGAACCGGAAAAAATTGTGAGTCGGCAAAATAAAAAATATATTTTAAAAAATTTTGAAGGCAAGGAGTATGTTTACAAAGATGTTTAATATAGAAAACGCACTTAATAAAATAAAGCATAATGTTGATCCTGACAAGTTGGGAATGATACTTGTACACAACGGTGTAGTCAGAAGCACGTCAAAATTGAATAATACACGTATCGGCGGTATGATATTAAGTTATGATAAAAATAAACTTAAGCAATTAATAAAAGAAACTCAGTCAAAACCCGGCATAGCGCATGTATCTATTTGGATAAATGAAGGCAAACTAAAAATAGGCGATGATATTATGTATATTATAGTAGCGGGAGATAGAAGAGCAAACATTTTGGATCCATTCGAGCAGCTTATTAAATCCGTAAAAAACTGTGTAGTCGAAGAGGATGAATTTTAATATATCCTAAAACGCGGATCAGCCTCTATTTCTGCGTAGTTATATGTAGCATCACTCTCTCTCAAAGAAGCTGCCTTTGCTATCATAAGCGCATTATCCGTTGAGAATTCCGCCTCAGGCATAAATAAGCTAAAGCCATTTTTTTCCGCCATGATTTCAAAAGATTCTCTTAATAAAGAATTTGCAGATACGCCTCCCGATAATACAAGGTTTTTAACTCCTTTTTCTATGCATGCTTTTTGAGTCTTTTCGCATAGTACATCAACTACAGAACGCTGAAACGATGCAGCTATGTCAATAACATTAGTTTTTGACAAGTTCTGCATCTTTTTGACAAGGTTATTGACAGCTGTTTTAACGCCGCTAAAACTGAAATTAAGCGTATTTTTTTTTGATAATCCCTTGGGAAGCTTGAATCTATAAGGATCCCCCTGTTTTGACAATCTGTCAATAATGGGACCACCCGGATATCCTATATTTAGAACACGCGCTACCTTGTCGAACGCTTCACCTGCCGCGTCGTCCACTGTTTTTCCCAATAATTCATAGCTACCGACGCCTTTAACAAAAAATAGATGAGTATGCCCGCCCGATACAACAAGAGCAACAAATGGAAATATTAATGCTCTGTTTATAAAAGGCGCGAATATATGACCCTCTATGTGATTAACACCTATTATAGGTTTGTGGTGAGCATATGCAAGAGCTTTTGCGAAAGAAACGCCGACAAGCAGCGACGGCATCAACCCCGGGCCTGTTGTAACTGCTATATGATCTACTGTTCTTATAGTTATATCTGCTTTTTTGATGGCTTCTTCTGTTAGAGGATATATCATCTGAATATGATTTCTTGCGGCAATTTCAGGCATAATGCCACCGAATTTTTCATGTATCTCGTTTTGCGAGGAAATCACATTAGAATAGCTTCCGTCATCTTTTAAAACAGCCACCGACGTGTCATCACATGATGTGTCAAACGATAAAATCATAACTATTGAACCAAATACTTTACATCAACAATATGGGGCTTAATATATTTTAATCTTTGTTTTAGGGCTTCGTAGGTTTTTTCATTGCAGTGCCCTATGGCAACAACCTCATTATATCGTTTTAAGAGCAATACAGCCTTATTTATTTGGCCGCATATATACCGCACATTCTTTTTATTATCCAAAAACACTATCCTTCTAACAGCCGGTATATGAAATTTTTCAGCCTCTTCAATGCCTACACTCCTTGGGGTAGTCATACTATCCACAAAAAACATGTTATATTTTTTCAGAAATTCCATTATATAATCCATCTGTTTTTTATCTTCCAATATCCTTGACCCCATATGATTATTCAGTCCTATCGGATGATAAATACGGCTCTTTGCCCGCTCTAAAAGATATTCCGTCCGCTCCTTTGAATTATTAGAATATATGGCATTTTTGCCGGGATTATCTTTAGGATAATCCAATGGTTCAGAAGGCATATGAATCATAATGGTATAACCTTTACTGCTAAGCATTTTCGACAATGTTTTTGTATACATGGCATCGGGCAAAAATGAATATGCCAACGGAATATTGAGTGATGCAAATTCCCTTGCCTCCTTGTTCGAATAGCCCATATCGTCTATAATGATTGCCAGTCTTTTTTTAAAAATCCAAGTTGATGTTGCAGA
>CAZOGA010000049.1:0-5424 GCA_964579095.1 uncultured Desulfurellales bacterium | reverse complement strand
TCATTGGGTGTGTAATATTCTGCAGTGGTTAGACGCAGCGCAGATCCATCCGGCAGCGGTATAATAGACTGCACACTGCCCTTTCCAAAACTGCGTTCACCCATAATAACAGCCCTTTTATTATCCTTTAAACAACCCGTAACAATTTCTGCAGCACTGGCGCTTCCTGAGTTAATAAGCACTACCATAAAATTGTTGAATTTATCTACACCACCGGTGGTATAAAAGGTCTTGTTTTCATTACTGTCTCTTCCTTTTATAGAGACAATAACGCCCTTTTTAATAAATAGATTGCATACATCAACAGCCTGGCTTAATAAACCGCCGGGGTTATTTCTTAAATCAAGTACAATTCCTGCAATATGCTTATCATTAAGTTTTTTTAATGCATCTTTCAGCTCATTAGCAGTGCCGGATTGAAATTGTGATATACGCACATATCCTACATTATCTATGACCTTAAATTTCACGCTCTTTATTTTTATAATTGCCCGCGTAATTGTCACATCAAACGGTTTTTTGGAATCTCCCCTCAATATAGTCAACGTCACCTTTGTCCCTGGTTTACCCCTCATAATATTAACAGCATCCTGCATACTCATACCCATAGTGCTCTTACCGTTAATTTTTAAGATAACATCTTTAGCTATAAGCCCGGCTTTGTAAGCCGGAGTATCATCTATAGGCGATATTATTGTTAATAATCCGTTGACCATAGAAATTCTTATGCCCAAACCTCCAAATTTTCCTTTCATAGACACTTCGAGTTCTTTATAATCTTCTTTTGTCATATAGGAAGAGTGCGGGTCAAGAGAGCTTACCATGCCCTTTAATGCATCAGTAATAAGCTTATCAGAACCGACTTTATGCACATAGTTATGCTCTACAATAGACATAACTTCTGCAAAGGTTTTGATTTTTTGGTATTTCTTCACATCTTGCGCCGATACAGCAGGGGAAAAACGCGCTGCACCTCCTGATAAAATAAACGCAGCGGAAATAATAACCACAAGAAACAATATTGCGTAAAGATTTTTCCTTTTCATACTACTTTAAATACCTCCTGTTTAAAAAATTCAAAGGGTCAAGAGCGGTATAGTGTCTTCTAATCTCAAAATGCAGCACCCTGCCGGCAAGCTTACCTATACATTGACCTGTTTTAACGGTTCTGCCCATTTTCAAATGTGTGGAAAGTCCGCCGTAAACCGTATAATAATTATTACGGTGATTGATAATAATCACCGTCCCAAACCCCGGCAGTTCACCCGCAAAATCTATCTTGCCCCTGTATATTGCTTTAACGCACGCCCCTTTTTTCGACTTTATATCAATACCGTCATTACGCGTGTAAACCTTCAAAATAGTATCATATTTTTTTCCGAATGTGTCAATAATTTTACCCTGCACAGGCGGCATAATTTTCATTCTTAATGCGGGAAATTCCTTCTTTATTAATTTTAAACTTATTTTACTCGGCTTTACAGCCCTTTCTTTTTTATGTATTTTTCGTTTTGCTTTTCTCGCCAACAATCTTTTTCTTCTCTCTTCCAATTTTACAATTCTATCCAGTAGACGTTTCAACAGTTCTCTTTTTTTATTTAATTGTCCAATCTGTATTAAGTAATTTTCCTTTTGGTTCTTAGTGCGCTTAACGAGCGCTGCAAGTTTAAGATTTTTATTTTGTAACTCCCTGCTTTGTTCCTGTATATTTGACAGTATTATATTTTTGCGCTTTTTATATTTTTTAAGTTTCACCAAGCTATTCTTTAAAGATTGTTTCTTATTTATATATGCATGTATCTCATCCTGCATATATCTGCTGACAAACCTATTCATATACTCATACCAAACACCATTCAGATAGTATTGGCTGAAACGGGAGTAGTAGTAATAATTTTTAAGTTCCGCAGATAATTTTTCCTTTTCAGCATACAATTGCTTGCTTAAATCTTTAATATGCCCCGCGAGCTTATCTATACGCTTTATAACAATTTTTAAGTCTTTTTGATTTTTATCTATATTTCGTTTAAGTATTTTTACCTTGTTGTTTATATGCCTGAGTTGCTTAAATAGATATAAATACCTTGTCTTAGCCTCAGAATAGCTCTCCTGCTTGGTTTTTATGGCAGTATTGATCTCACTGATCTTATTTTTAACATGTACTTTATTCAGTGCAAGGGATGCAAAAGGATAAAACAGCATCACTATTACTGTTATTACTATTAAGCTAAACTTTTTCATCTTTTATTAAAAAAATAAAAACAGAGGCAAACAGAGCAAATGCAAAGCTTAACAGCACGTTAATAGCGCAGGACTTCTGCAGTGCCATCAGCAAAATATGCTTGTCTATCTGAAAAACATCTGCGTATTTCATATAGACAAGATACATGCCCGCTATTATAATGAAGGAAAATATTATGCCTATTATTGCCGGCGTAATAGTATTTTTAAAAAATATACCAAAAATTTTCAGACGTGTCACACCGAGAAACTTCAACGTGTCAAAATCTTCTTTTTTATGGGAGTAAAATATACGTATAATGGATATAAATACAACAAGCTCCACTAAGTAGAGTATAAATATAATAAAATCACTAAATTTTAAAAATATAGCGTGCAGACGTTCTATGTTATTTAGAATATCTTCAGGAAATCTAACGGCATCTACCTTATTATTTAAGGATATACTATTTTTCATAACTGACAGGAAATCTTTATTTAAAAATTGCGGTTTAAAAAGCACACGTATGGAATACGGAAATGGATTGTAGTCAAATATTGACCGGTCTATTGAAAATTTATTTACTATTCTATGAAAAGCTTTCTCTTTATCTATTATATCCGCCTGTTTCACATGTCTGTCGTTTTTTAAACTCAATAATTGATCCTGTACATCATTTATATTGGCGCTTGTTTTAAAAAATATATATACGGGGATGTTTGATTTTTTACTGCTTATCAGTTCATCTGCCGAAAAAAACATCCCCATCAAGATACTCATGCTGAAAAAAAATGCCACTGCAGTGAAAAATAGTGCTATGCTGACATTATCATGTTTCATAATTATCCTATCCTAAAAGTGCTAAAATCATCACTTAAACTATTTTGGGCAGCTATCAAAAATGTCATTTTTCTTTTTTTATTAAGATATCGAAAAACATTAAGGACCTTTTCCTTATTGTTTGCAGCAAGATACCTAAAAGGCTCATCCGCTATAACAAGTGGAAAATTAAAAGCAATTGAACGTGCTATGCCCACAAGTGACTGCTCTCCTAATGATAGTTCTTTGGGATATTTGTTAGACAGTTTGCTTATGCCCAGCATATCAAAAACCTCATCCACAAGGCAAATGGATTTATTAGTTAATCTTGAGATAATCGTCACATTTTCTCTTGCTGTTACGCCCTTCAATAGACGCACATCCTCAAAAATTATTCCTATGTAGCGCCTTAAAAGCACAAGCCCAGAGTAATTTAAAGATGCAATATCCGTATCAAATACCCTCACCGTTCCATTAGTCGCTTTGACAGCTCCATATATCAATTTTAACACGGTGCTCTTGCCGGAGGATTGAGGACCTAATATCTGATTAACAGCATCAGGTACAATTTTGAAACTCAGCCCATCTATAACAATTGCTGAATTAAAACTCTTAAAAACATCAACAAATTCAACCATTTAATCTATCTTTAATCCTTTTATAAACCGTATCTTTTGTAAATCCGAATTTACAGAACAGATCATCTTTTGTTCCGGACTCCCCGAATAGATCTTCCAATCCTATTTTATGCACCGTAGTAGGATTCACTTCGGATAAAAACTCGCTCACGGCAGATCCTAAACCGCCTATAACGGAGTGTTCTTCCATTGTGAATATGCAGTTCGTTTCCTTAGATAATTTGTACAGTCCGTCTTCATCTAAAGGTTTAATCGTCGGCATATTCACAACACCCACATCCATACCCTCTTTCTGCAGCAGCATCTGAGCCTCAAGCGCGAGAGGCACCATTAGCCCGCATGCGATGATCGTGGCATCTTTGCCGTTTTTTAAGCTGTGCATTTTCCCCAATTCAAATCTGCTGTTATCCGTAAAAATGGGGGACTTGGCACGCGACGTGCGGATATATACAGGACCGTCCATAGTGAATGTTGCCTTAACGGCATTCAGCGCTTCATTATAGTCAGCAGGAACGATAACTTTCATATTGGGAAGCGATCTCATTAGTGCAATATCCACAACAGATTGATGCGAGCCGCCGTCTTCCCCGACACTTATGCCCGAATGCGAGCCGCATAGCACCACATGCAGATTTTGATAGCACACAGACTGTCTAACCGATTCGAATGCCCTGCCCGTTATAAAAACAGCGAAACTGGATGCATAGGGTTTCAAGCCGGACAGGGCCATACCTGCCGCCGTATCAACCATATTTGCTTCCGCAATGCCCATATCAAAAAATCTTTTAGGATACTCATCAGCAAATTCTTTTGATTTTGTAGAGCCTGATAAATCTGCATCAAGCACAACAACACTTTCATCCGAACCTATTTCAACCAAAGCTTTACCATAAGCTTCCCTTGTAGCCCTATCCTTCATATCCCAACTCCTTCAACGCTTTTTTTAATTCCTCATCTGTTGGAGCAACGCCATGATACTCCACTTTATTTTCCATAAAAGACACACCCATACCCTTTACAGTGCGTGCTATAATAGCCGAAGGTGAGAGAATATTTCTTTTCGCTGTTGTTAAGACATCGTTAAGCTGCTTAAAATTATGACCGCCTATTTCAAATGTTTTAAATCCGAACGCATCGAACTTATCCTTAAGAGGTTCCACATTCATAACCTCGGAACACGGACCGTCTATCTGCAGCCCGTTGTGATCCACTATAACAATTAAATTAGACAATTTATAGTGTGATGCAGCCATCATAGCCTCATAGACAAGCCCCTCGTCCATTTCACCGTCTCCGACAATACAGAATACGTTGTAGTGCTTTTTCAGGACTCTTGCGGATAGCGCCATGCCGACTGCCTGGGCAATGCCATGTCCCAAAGATCCTGTGGATGCCTCGATACCCGGCAATTTTTTAGAGTCCGGATGACCCTGAAGGGGACTGCCCAGCTTTCTTAATGTCCATAGTAGATCCCTCTTAAAAAAACCTGCCTTTGCAAGCACTGCGTATAGTGCCGGGCAGGCGTGGCCTTTAGACAAAACAAGTCTATCTCTATCCGCATTATCCGGATCCTGTGCATCATAATTTAGTATGCCCCCAAAATACAGGGAGACTAAAATGTCCGCAACGCTCAAAGAACCCCCGGTATGTCCGCTCTGAGACTTGTTGAGCATAATAAGAATATCCCTTCTGATCTCTCTTGCTATATCATTTAATCTGTCAAAATTTTCCATAATCAAACTAACC
>CAZOGA010000048.1:0-9249 GCA_964579095.1 uncultured Desulfurellales bacterium | reverse complement strand
ATTTCCCATAATTAAACTAACCTACCTATTATTTCATTAACCCACCCATATATTTGATGGGTTGAATTTTTACACACGATCAAAGCAGCCAATGCGCCTATATTGTTTCTCAATTAGTGCCGAGTATTATAAATTACCAGCCTGAACATATTATCAATTGTAAACTTCTCCGGTATTATAGCATCAAAGCCGCATTTTTGTATATATTTTTTTGTGGTGTTTCCTATAGCAATAAACGTCCCCACCTGCTGCATAATGTTTAAACCGCCATATATTTTTACTGTATTTGCAAAGGCGGAAGGACTTGTAAACAAACCATAATCAAATTTACCATTATACTTATAGAGTTCAGCCTCTTTCGGTATAATATTCCTATACACACACAACAGATCCGCATTATCAAACAGCGAGTATATTCCGCTATGCTTCTCAGCCGTTACAACAACTATATTGCCCTTGTCTTTCAGGTTTTCCATAAGATGCTTAGCGTCAAAAATATCGGGCACAAAATCAGTACTGATGCCGAACTTCAGCAGATAATTAGCTGTCTTTTCGCCAATTGCAGCAATTTTTTTGCCGCACATCAAACATCGTTCAGCCTTTGATATGAAAAAATCCACTGCTCTTTTACTCGTAAACACAAGCCAATCGACGTCACTAAATTGCCATTTAAAATCGATAGCCTCAAAGCCCATAGAAACGATTGGACATATATCAAATATCTCATCATACTTTTGCGTATATCTCACCAAATCTTCCCTATTTGCACTGAATAATATCTTTATTTTGGGCTTGGATATATTCTGTTTAAATTCCAAATCTGCTTTGATCTTCTTATCTGTAACAAAAATATCTTCATAATCATTAACGACAGCTCGGCATTTCAACATGAATTTTTTATCTACAGAATCATCAAATTTCACGTTTGATGCCAAATATGGGAAATATTTTAAACTCAAATTGTTTGTTATTTTAATAATCATAATTTACTTTTTATATATGCAACAGCTTTATCCACAGCCTCTTGAGAATTTTCTGCACATAAATTGTAGTGTAAATTTCTTGTTATATCATTAACAAAGCCATACATAACATCCATACAAAATTGCCCGTTTTTACGGTAGGCATAAGCGCCGATAGGGTAGTTACAGGATGCATTCAGCGCCTTTACATATGCACGCTCAGCTTGTGCACAATCCCGCGTTTGTTCATCTTCTTGTTCATACATATGCTTTTTAAATTCGAAGTCCTTTAAAAATTCTACAGCTATAATACCCTGCCCTGCAGATGAGATGATATTAAGATCATACATATAACGCTCATCAAACAATCCCAGCCTCAACAAGCCGGCTTTCGATACAACTATCGCATCTACCTGCGAATCTTCCAATTTTTTTAAACGTGTATCGAGATTCCCTCTCAAATCCGCAAATTCAAGGTCTTCTCTCCTGTTATATATTTCTGAGCGCCTGCGCAGAGATGTTGTGCCTATTTTTGCGCCTTTCGGCAGATCAAACAGACTGCCTTTGTGAGAAATCAGAACATCTTTATGTGTATCACGTTTTAAAAAAACAGAATCAAACACCCCATTATCAAAAACACTCATATCTTTTAAACTGTGTACAGCTATATCTATATTTCTTTCAATAAGCTGATTTTCTATTTCCATTATAAACAGGCCCTTGCCGCCAAAACTATAAAGTGGTTTATCCTTTATCAGATCACCTTTTGTTTTTATAACAACAATTTCAGAATTTATGCCGAACGACTTAAGTTTATTCTTAACAAAATTTGCCTGCCACAGAGCTAATTTGCTCCCGCGTGTGCCGATTTTTATGCGTTTTCCGAGAAAAAGCACTTTAAATCCTTCTTGGGTTTTTCTATTTTGAATATACGTTTAATGAGCTCTATATACATATCACCCTCAGGGTGGTCTATAAACAGCTTTATATTTCGCGTGGGCTCGTGCAGTATTTTGTTAATTATGGAGTTGCTTAACAGTTCCACATCATTGATGATATCACCATTTAACTCCTCTTTATGCTTTTTCATAAATTTTCTCATTTCCCTTTGTCTAATATGCTCTGCTGTTTGTCTCAACTTGCTTATAATATATTCGTAGTCCAAAGATTCAACATAAGTCTTGTAATTCTCAATCTCCTCTCCTACTATCTTTTCTGCTTCCTGAGCCTGTTTTTTCCTAAAAACAATGGAATTCTCAATAACATTTTTGAGATCATCCAAACAGATTAAGCGGACATTATTTAACGCCGCAACCGACTGCTCCGTATCACGCGGCACGGCCATATCTACAATAATAAGGTCTTTATCGACTGCGATGCTATCTTTTTTAATAATGGGTTCTTCCGAAGAAGTAGATGTAATAACTATATCCACATCTCTAATTGTTTCTTTGATATCATTTATACCAATAATATCCGCCTTATATTGCTCTGCCAATTTTAAAGCATTATCCGGCGTTCTATTTGCAATATACCTTATATTGGCGCCGCCGGATATAAGGTGTTCTGCGGATAGCTCACTCATCTCGCCAACACCTACAATCATAACATTTTTAGCATTAATATCAGTTAACTCTTTAATTTTTAAAAATGCCGCATACGCAACACTGATAGCTCCCCTTCCTACATCTGTCCTGCTTTTAACAAGTTTTGCAGTATGAAAAGCCCTGCGCATTATTCTATTCGTCACCGCACCGCTTGTTAATAATTCAACAGACCATTTATAAGCTTCTTTCAGCTGCCCCAAAATCTGCGGCTCTCCTATAACCATAGAATCCAAACTCGAAGCTACCCTGAAAATATGATTCACAACATCTATATCGTGTTTAATATAAAGCATTTTGTTTAACGTATCACTATCTATACCAGAATAATGTCCGGCAAATTCTAATATCTCATTTTCTATAGGTTTATTGGATACAGTCATTATTTCAACGCGATTGCACGTTGAAAGTATCATAACTTCGCGAATTCCATCCAATGCACGCAGCTCTTTTAAATAAACATCTAATTTGTTATCAGGAAAGGAGAGCTTCTCTCTCAGTCCTACATCCGAAAATTTATGATTCGTGCCGATCAGTGTTAATATATAATCATTCATCATCGCTTCCTTGAAATTGCATAATCACATATTGCCGTCAAGTAATCCTTATATTTTGAATTATGAATACCTATAATGGCCTGCTTAGCCTGCTTTGAGAAATCTTCAGCTTTATCCTGCGCATCCTGCAACCCATAATGTCTTACTTTATCCTTGATGGTGTCTAACAGCATATCATCACGATTATTAAAATAGTTTTTCGCATCATCATAAAGAGTTCTGTTTTTCTCCATAGCCATCAACAGAGGAAGGGTTATTTTACCCTCTTTTAAATCACAACCTGCATCCTTGCCTAATATTTCATTATTTGATTCATAATCCAAACAATCATCTTTAATCTGGAATGCCAATCCCAAATACTCTCCGAATTTGGAAAATTTATCTTCAAATGCATCATCGGTAAGCAGTGCGCCGCTTACACTCGCGGCACGGATCAGCACAGCAGTTTTTTTATAAATTATATCGAAGTACTCTTCCTGTCTGAGCTCGATATTAAAAGCATTCTCAATTTCTTGAGTTTCACCCTCTGCAAGAAGATAGGCGGCGGAAGAAATAATTTTTGCTATTCGTTTATCGAATTTCAGCACCATATTAAAGCCCAATGAATATAGATAATCACCGCCCAAAACAGCTGCACTATTGCCAAAAACACTATTGGATGACGGCCTGCCTCTTCTTATTGAAGCATCATCCAATATATCATCATGCAGCAGACTTGCCGTATGTATCAATTCTATAATTACACCTATTTTTATAGCGCTTTCGCTGTCTTCACACCCCAAGGATAGTGCGGTATAGTAAGTAATCAGGGGCCTTAGCCGTTTCCCGTCCATTACAACCTGTTTATACACATCTTCTACAAGTTTGCTCTTCGGTTTAACAATTTTAAAGAGCAGCTTATCGACTTTTTTTATATCGTTTTTTATCTCATTTTTCAGAATCAGATTCATATGACTCCTTTAAAACCAAAATACTTACCACCTCGTCATCAGGTGCAATATTGATAATTTTTACACCCTTTGCAGCTCTTCCCATAGTTCTTACTGTTTGAGATTGTATTCTTATTAATTTGCCCTTTTTTGTAACAGCCATAACATCATTGCTATTGCCAAGCGTTAAGCTGTCGCAGACATAATCATCTTTAGATAATTTTATGCCTATAACACCCTTGCCGCCTCTTTTTATCTTTCTTATGCTTTTTGTGCTGATTGTCTTCCCTCTGCCATGCAGCGTTAATATAATAGTTCTATTGCCGTTGCCGGCATCATAGCGATCCGCTGAAACAACCTTATCCCCTTCAAGCAGCCTTATGCCCCTGACACCTGCGGCAATTCTGCTCATCACTCTCACATCATCCACGCTAAATCTAATAATCATACCGTTCCTTGTTATTATAACAGCATCATCATTATCAGTAACAGAAAAAGTTCTGATTAAACTATCCGAAGAAGCCAATTTAACGGCTTTAATAGCATATTTCCCATTTGCCGTAACATGTGCAAAATCTTTCATAGATGTACGTTTTACAGTGCCAAGCTGGGTAACAAAAAATATTTCCCCGCCTTCTTTAAATGGCAGTATGGTTTTGATAAATTCACCATTTAATAGATTTAATAGATTAACAATCGCTTTGCCTTTGGTTGCGGGCTGCAATTTCGGTATCATATATGCCTTTAGTTTATACACTCTGCCCGTATTAGTAAAACATAACAGATCATTAAGGCTGTTTGTTGTAAAAATATCAACAATATAGTCGCCGTCTGAAAATGTAGATGCCATTCTGCCTTTTCCCCCGCGGTGTTGTACGGTATAGGTATCAACGGGAATGGATTTTATATAACCTTTTTTGGAAAATGTAATAAGCAGATTCTCATTTTTAATCATATCTTCTATATTTACATCATCCAATTCCTTTTCTATAATTGTTTTTCTTTTGTCATTATACGTATTTTTGACGTATTTAAGTTCCTCTTTAATTACATTTTTAAGAATCAATTTGCTGCCTAAAATACTTTCATAATAGGCTATATCCTTTATTATATTTTCATAATCATCTATAATTTTCTGCTTTTCCAATGCCACAAGACGTGAGAGCTTCATATCTAAAATAGCCTGCGACTGTTTATCACTTAATGTAAATCTATCTTTTAAATGCTGCTTAGCCTCTTGAGTACTTTTGGATGACCTTATAATATGAACGACTTCATCTATATTATCAAGAGCAATACGCAGCCCTTCCAAAATATGAGCCTTTTCCTTTGCCTTTTGAAGTAAAAATGCCGTTCTTCTTGTTACCACATTAATTCTATGATCAATAAAAACACCTATTGCTTCCTTAATGTTAAGTAGTTTCGGAATATTATCAACAAGAGCGAGCATATTTATGCCGAACGTAACCTGCATATTTGTAAACTTGTAAAGCTTGCTCAAAATAACATCCGGCTGCTCATCTTTTTTTAATTCTATAACAATACGGATGCCTTCTTTATTCGATTCATCTCTTAGATCGCTGATGCCCGTAATTTTTTTATTTTTAACGAGCTCTGCAATAGACTGCACAAGCAAAGATTTATTAACCTGATACGGCAGCTCATACACAATAATCACATCTTTATTTTTATGTTTTTCCTGTTTTATCCTAGCTCTGATACGAACCTTACCCAGCCCGGTTCTATAAGCCTGTTTTATACTTTCTACGTTTGAGCATATACCGCCTGTCGGGAAATCCGGCCCTTTAATATATTTGAAAAACTCTTCAATCTCTTCTTCTCCGTCAGATTCCAGATATAAAAGGCTCGCATCTATGATCTCTCCTATATTGTGCGGGGGTATATTTGTCGCCATACCAACAGCTATACCGCTTGACCCGTTCATTAAAAGATTCGGCAGATACGATGGCAAAACCGACGGCTCATTCATCGAATCATCATAATTTGGCAAAAAATCAACTGTATTTTTATCTAAATCTTTTAGCAGCTCCTCTGCAATTTTAGCGAATCTTACTTCTGTGTATCTCATTGCCGCAGGTGAGTCCCCATCGATAGAACCAAAATTGCCCTGCCCGTCTATTAAAGGATAACGCATAGAAAATTCCTGGCTCATCCTTGCCAATGCATCATAGACCGCCATATCGCCATGGGGATGGTACTTACCTATAACATCACCAACCACCCTTGCGCTCTTTTTATAGGGTTTATTATGATCCAGATTAAGCTCTTTCATAGCAAAAAGAATGCGCCGATGAACAGGTTTCAGACCATCCCTTGCATCGGGAATTGCACGTCCCACTATAACACTCATGGAGTAGTCCAAATATGATTGTTTCATTGATTCTTCTATATCAACATCCGTAATATGAGTATCGTTAAATAAATCTTTCATATATATTCCTATCTAAACATCAAGATTTTTAACAAATCTTGCATTGTCTTTTATAAATTTTCTTCTTAATTCGACTTTATCACCCATTAAAGTATTAAACACATCATCGGCTTTCGCAGCATCATTTATATTAATACGAAGCAGATTTCTACTTTCCGGATCCATTGTTGTCTCCCATAACTGCTCAGGGTTCATTTCTCCCAATCCTTTATACCGTTGAATTTCCAAACCTCTTTTAGCCCGTTGTTCTATATAATCTAAAAGATTTTTAATAGTTTTAAATTCAATATCTTCATTATCAATAACTATCTTAAACGGCGGCGATCCCAGGTTATTTTGAGATGGAGCATATCTTGTTAACAATTTAAACTCGTGGGATATAAAGAAATCTTTATTGATAAATATTTCTTTTTTTTCATTATCAATTATATATATTAGAACAAATATATCCTCCTTATCTTCTATATTATCTATTAATATATGCGAATTTTGCACAAGACAATCATTTATTTTTTGAATGGTTCTATGTATATCGGAAAAATCATTCAGATTTATATTTAAAATTGACAAACACCTTACAATCTCTTCATTACCGTATTTAGAGCTTAATTTTTCTACCATTGTCTCATATATCAGCAATTTATTTAAAATATCTCTAAATTGCTTTGTTTCCATTATCTGTCCGTTTACAACAGGTGTAATATTTTTAATCCCTCTGTCTAACAAAAATTCCTTCATCATTTTTTCATTTTTAATATATGTATTTGTTTTACCTGCTTTGCATCTATACAGCGGCGGCTGTGCTATATAAACATATCCCTGCTCTATTAAATCTGAAAAATATCTGAAAAACAGTGTTAAAATCAATGTTTGAATATGACTGCCGTCAACATCAGCATCTGTCATTATTATAATTTTATGATATCTTATATTACTTACATTAAATGCTTCTGCAACGCCCGCTCCGAGTGCTGTAATAATGTTTTTTATCTCCTCACTGGATAAAGCTCTGGATATAGTGGATTTTTCAGTATTTAATATTTTACCCTTTAAGGGTAAAATGGCCTGATATAGCCTGCTGCGTGCCTGTTTAGCTGAACCGCCTGCAGAATCACCCTCCACAATAAAAATTTCTGTTTTTTGAGGATCTTTTTCTTGACAATCAGCCAGCTTACCAGGTAACCCCTTTGTCTCAAAAACGGTTTTTCTTCTAACTAACTCCCTTGCTTTTCTTGCTGCTTCCCTTGCATTACTGGCTCTTATTACTTTTTCTATTATGGATTTTGCAATTTGCGGGTGCTCTTCAAAATATGCACTGAAAATATTATACAGCGATGTCTGCATAATATTTTTTATGTCGGTATTGACCAATTTTGTTTTAGTTTGACCTTCAAATTGCGGATTTGGAAGTGTGACCGATAATACAGCTATTAAACCTTCTCTAATATCGTCACCCGTTAAGACAATATCCGATTTTAATAAATTATTTTTCTTTGCATAATTATTAACAACCTTAGTAAGCACCGCTTTAAAGGAAGACAGGTGAACTCCACCCTCTTCCGTGTTAATAGAATTTGCAAATGTATGTATAGATGATGAATATCCGGTTGTATAAATAACAGCGAGTTCAATGGATATATCTTCTTTGTTTATATGAAAATATATCGGATCTTCAAAAATAAGGCTTTTATTTTTTGATAAATAATTAATAAACGATATTAAACCGTTTTCATAACAAAAACTTTCCTTTTTATTACTTCTTCTATCTTCTATGGATATTTTTAAACCTTTATTTAGAAATGCCAATTCTCTAAATCTTTTTAGTAATACTTCAAAACTAAATTCTGTAGTATCAAATATTTCTGCGTCCGGCAGAAAAGTGATTGTAGTGCCTGTTTTTTTTGTGCTGCCTATAACTTTCAGATCAGATACAGGTAATCCTCTTTCAAATTCCTGTGAATAAATTTTACCTTCTCTTCCTATCTCAACGATTAAATTTTCAGACAGAGCATTAACAACACTTACACCGACGCCGTGTAGACCGCCTGAAACTTTATAATTCTTATTATCGAATTTACCGCCGGCATGAAGTGTTGTTAAAACAAGCGTAGCTGCAGAAATCTTTTCCTCCGGATGAATATCTACAGGTATACCTCTGCCGTTATCTTTAACTGTTACTGAATTATCTTCATTGATAAAAATCTCTATTTTACTGCAGTATCCCGCCATAGCTTCATCTATTGAATTATCTACAACTTCATAGACAAGATGATGAAGTCCTTGAGCAGATGTGCCTCCTATATACATAGCAGGTCTCTTTCTCACAGCTTCCAGTCCCTTTAAAACTTTAATATTATTCGCAGAATAACTTTCCAAATCTAATTCCCCTTTGTTAAATTTATCATATTTTGAGTATTGTTACAGCGTTCCAGAGTTGTTATAAAAATTTGATTCGGCATACTTTCCAATATACCTGTAATTAATTTTTTCATATGATTATCTAAATCCCCTTCTAAATCATCTATCAATAGCACCGGTTTTTTAATTTTGTTGTACTGCAGGGCTATACTATAAATCATACAAAACAGCAAAATCTTTTTTTCTCCCAAAGAAGAATAGAGAAATAACTCCTTTTCGTCAAGATATATATGAAAAATATCCCTGTTTAAGGATACTATAATGCGTTTTTCATATAATTCCTTATTAAATAATATTTTCTCTATTTTTTTTTGCTCATATCTTATT
>CAZOGA010000047.1:0-9518 GCA_964579095.1 uncultured Desulfurellales bacterium | reverse complement strand
TTGATTTGTGAATAAGCATAATAAGCGCTTAAGCTGACAGTGCTGATAATTTTTAAGTGAGGTTAGATAATACAACAATACTGTGCAGCTCGTTGAGTTTCTCGCTGATCAGCGTAGAACCAAAATTATAATAGTGCTTTTTTTATCATGCCAATCATAGGTTTTTGTTTCCCGCGGTTAATTTTATTGCCGCTTTGTTTTGCTCCATGGCCTGATATTAAGCAGTCTCGATACATCTTTGGTTTCTATATATCTTAGATATGTTTTTCTATAACATTGCAGTTTTGCGCATATAATGTTTTGATAAGTTTTGACTTGCTTTTTAATTTGAGTAATATGGTGTTTTGAAAAATGGGGTGAAAAAATGTTAAAAGCTTTTCTTGTAATTGATATGCTAAATGATTTTACATTGGATAACGCGCCGCTGAAAGTGGATGAAAATAAAAAAATTATACCAAATATACAAAAACGATTAAACAGTGCAAAATATGAAAATAATATAATAATATATATTTGTGATTCGCACTTAAAAAATGACAGGGAATTCAAAATTTGGCCTGAACATTGCATCAAAGGAACAAAGGGTGCTCAAATTGTGGATGAACTATCGCCGGAAGATCAGGATTTAATCATTAAAAAAACAACGTATGACGGATTCTATAACACACCGCTGGACAGCATTTTAAAAAATATGAATATAAACGAATTAATAATTACAGGTTGTGTATCGCATATTTGCATACTGCATACTGCATCCAGCGCTGTTCTTAGGGGATATAACGTATCAATAGCTTTGGATTCAATAGCATCATTAGATGAAAGCTCGCGCAATTGTGCAATTGACCAGTTTAAAAACGTACTAAATGTAAAACTTATATAAGGAGAATTTAAAAAATGTTTATAGCTTCTGAAGCAGAGATAAAAAGCGGCCAGGTTACGGATGTTTATTTTGATAGAACATTGGAAATTATTGCGAAGGAAAATATAGACAAAGTCGTCAAAGCAGAAGTCAGTGTTAAAAACCTGCCCAAAAATTATAGTTGGAGCGTTATGTGCGGCCTTGAAGAGGTGATGGAAATCCTAAGCGGAAAAAATGTAAATGTACGTTCTATTCCTGAAGGCAGCATATTTAGAGAAAATGATCCTATTATCGAAATAGAGGGCAAATACAGCGATTTCGCGGTTTTTGAAACGGCAATCCTGGGTATTTTGAGCCAAGAATCCGGCATTGCAACAAAATCTGCCCGCATAAGAAAAATAGCACAGGATAAAACCTTATTGTCATTTGGTGCAAGGAGAATGCACCCTGCCATAGCACCGGCTATTGAGCGGGCTGCATATATAGGCGGATGCGACGGCATATCCACTGTAGCGGCTGGAAAAATGATAGACATTACCCCGTCCGGTACAATGCCGCATGCGCTAATCTTGCTCGCATCAGACACGCTGAAAGCCGCAAAATATTTTGATGAGACAGTGGATGTGAATGTTCCGCGTATCGTGTTAATAGATACATTTTCCGATGAAAAATTTGAGGCTTTGAGGGTTGCTGGAGAATTAGGCAAAAAACTCAGCGCTGTGAGGTTAGACACGCCGTCCTCAAGAAGGGGAAATATGAGAAAAATCTTACAGGAACTTAGGTGGGAATTAGATTTAAAGGGTTTTCAGCATGTGCAGCTCTTTGTAAGCGGCGGTTTGAATGAGGACAGTCTGAAAGATATTGTAGATGCAGCAGATGGATTTGGGGTTGGAACAAGCATAAGCAGCGCTACGACAGTTGATTTCTCATTGGATATTGTTGAAATAAACGGCACACCTATGGCAAAAAAAGGCAAAAGATCGGGTTCAAAAAGCTTATTAAGATGCGGCCGATGCTTCAATAGTATTGTTGTACCATTTGCCGTATCAACCGACGAAAAGTGCGGATGCGGCGGTAAAATGACAGATATTTTAGAATATGTTATGAGAGACGGAAAACTTTTATATGATATGCCGTCTGCAAAGGATATTAGAAACAGATGTATGAGAGAGATAAAGTATGCCAACTGATATAATAGACACCCATTGTCACTTGGATATGGAAGAATTTAACAACGATATAGACGATGTTGTTGAACGTTCTGCAAAATCCGGCATTAGGGCAATTGTTATGGCATCAACACAGGCAGAAGATTTCAACAGGCAGAAAATGCTGTCTGATAAATATGAAATGCTGTATTATCTTGTTGGAATTCATCCTCACGAGGCAAAAACAGCAGATATCCATGTTTATAATAATGCTATATCGCATCTAAAAAATATAAAATGTAAAGGTATAGGCGAGATAGGTTTGGATTATTATTACAGCTACTCGGAACATAATATTCAAAAAGAGGTTTTCAATAATTTTTTAGATATAGCCGTTCAACACAAAAAACCCGTTTCCATACATTCCAGAGAAGCTACTGACGATTTGGTGAATATTTTGAAAACAAAGAAGGATCTGACCGGCGTTATACACTGCTTTTCCGGAGATGAAAAATTGCTTAAAATAGGATTGGATAAGGGTTTATATTTCGGTATAGGCGGTGTATTGACATTTAAAAATTCAAAGTTAGCAAATATTATCAACCAAGTTCCGCTTGAAAGTATAGTGTTTGAAACGGATGCACCTTATCTTGCACCTGTGCCATTTAGAGGAAAACGCAATGAACCGTCCTATATTCCGTATGTAATAGAAAAATTTTCAGAAATTACTCATAAGGACAAAGAATTAATAGCGCGGCATGCATTTGAAAACAGTAAAGCAGTGTTTTCACTTTAATCTTTGTAAACAAGTTTGGAAAAATAGTAAACTAAAAATGCTATCAATATGCCGAATATAACGTCTGTACCGTAGTGATAACGCAGAGCAACGGTTGACAAGATCAGCGATAAAACTATAGGTAGTATGATAAGCGATATTTTTTTGTTTACATCTTTAAATAAAAGCAATGTGAGCAATGACAGCTCCACATGGCCGCTTGGAAAACAATCTTGTTTTATATGTTCAAGTGCATTAAGCATAGGGTGAATCACATCATAAATATACCATCCATGGAGAGGCATCTTAGAAAGATAAGCAAATGTATATCTGGGACCTACGGCAGGCATAATCATATAACCGAGATACGATACATAATATCCTAAAGATATGGCAAAAAGTGATTTATCAAGCATTTTTTGCTGATTTTTTTTATAGAGATAAGCTGCAAGAAAAAGAGGCAGAAAATAGTATGTTATATATGATAATTGAAGGTAATCTGTGATGCCCTTTACATTAAGAAAATTTAGAATTAAGCATAGATCTTTGCCGAATATCAACCTATCTGCATGCGATAATATATAATCTTTATTATGCGGATTTATAAACGGAACTATCAAGCCCAATGATTCAAAAACAAATGAGAGAAAAATAAACGGATAAAAGTATCTAAGAAGTGTAAAATATTTATTTCTGTTCTCATTTTTTATAATATAAACAGAAAAAATTATCAAAATTAAATACATTGCTATTAGAAGATTGGGCTCAGGTATAATTCCGTAATAAAACAGAACTATAAATATGCTTAAAAAATAGTAGCTTATATTAACATAGTCAAACAGTTTAAATTTCATTTTGCAACTACACTGATGCAGGATTTGATAATTTGTAATTTAGCCGGCGTAAATCCTGCAAAATCACCATCTATCTGCACCGGTATATTAGGCGTCATTATATAAATTTCGTTATCTGTTATTATATGCTTCGACATACCAAGCGAGCCTTTCAATCCAAACACAAGATCTGCAAGCAAAAATACAATACCGAATATTCTGTTATTAACAGTGCTCATATATATATCAAGCTTTTCACTATCTATATCCACTATATCAGAAACTGAAAAATTACCGGCATACTTCTTCGCATTACCAATAATTATCCAAGCGCTTTCATATGTATTGTTGTTTATCCTGAACTTTATCGAATAATTTTTGTGAATATTGAATAAATATGCTTTGGCCCCGGATAAAATATAAGATAATTTTCCAAAATGCTTTTTTATTCTTTCGTTAACGGAAGATACAGCTTCTGCATCAAACCCTATTCCTGCCATTAAAATAAACTTTTTATTATTGATATTTCCCAAAGAGGCAGCAGATATTTTCGGTTTTATGAATAGTTTCGCCGCTTCATAGGCATTTTGAGGAATTTTTAGATCCAAAGACATAACGTTAGTTGTCCCGGCCGGCAAAATGCCCAAAGCCGATCTGGAAAATGCAAGTTCATTAACAATTTCATTTATTATTCCGTCGCCGCCGTACCCTGCTATAATGTCATATTTTTCCTTAATTAATTTTGTTATTTTCTCACCGTCTTTGGCCCTGTGCGTAAAAAATATATCGGTGCCTATATTGTTCGATTCAAGCAGTTTTTTTATTTCATAAATTTCCTTAATATCAAAGCGCAGCGCATTAGGGTTTGCAATTATAGCTATCATAAATCTATCACCATATTATCCCAGGCTGCGATAACCTCTACATTTGTGTTTTTAGATATTTCTTTTGCTTTTTCCCACGGTTTTTTATTTAAAAAAGACAGTCCGAAATGCGTTATAATTAATTTTTTAGGCTTGCAGATTTCCAAAAATTTATATATATCGTCAGCATTCAGATGGTAAAAACCTGCTCTTTCTTTGCAAAAAACAACATTTGCTATGACAATATCCGAACAATACTCACGTGGTAGATCGTCAAAGTATTTTGTATCTGCTATATATGAAAATGAATGCTGTTTATTTGAAAAAACAGCGCCGTATGTCTCAACCGGGTGATGATGTTTCATTTTTGTGCTGATCGTGATACCGTCTATCTCGTATTCATGGTAAGGACGGGTGTTTATGAGCTCATAATTTTTCCTGTTGTATTGCAGAATTACAGGGTCTGTTTCCGTTGCGTCCTTTGGTGCAATGATTGTCCCTCTTTTTTTATGACCGCCGTCTGTCATAGATTCTATTATTGAATTGATATCCGCGCAATGGTCTAAATGCCTGTGACTTAAAAAAATTCCTGAAAGTTTATTGGGCTTAATTTTATGCTTAAAGGCTTTAACTAAAGCCCCGGGACCCGGATCAATAACGAACAGCTTTCCTGATAAACTAAACCATATGCCTCCTGATGCCCTCAGCTGGTTAAAAACCACAAATCTGCCTCCGCCCGTACCCAAAAATATAATCTGATCCTTATCGAAAGAAAGTGTATTTAAATTCATATATATGCATATTTCCCATCAAATTTTTTTATGCTGACTGCACAGCGCTTCATCTTATTTTTTACAAGAACAGGGAAATATTCGCTGGATAAGGCTTTATGAAAAACATTATTCCCGATTTTTATTTGTGTATCTTCAGTAACAATATCCGTGGTATGTCCGATAAAATGTTCCATACGATTTTTCAATTTGTTCTTAAATAACTCCCTCAGCAATCTGTTTCTTTCCGCAGTGACAGGCCCTCTTTCCAATCTAAGTTTAAAATTTAGAGCAGGTGTGTGTTCCCTTTTTGAATAACTGAATATATGAGCATATACAAGAGGTAGAGATTTCACAAAATTATAAGTCTCTTCAAAAGCAGCCTTATCCTCGCCGTAGAAGCCCACTATAATATCAGTACCGACAAAAATTCCCTTTTTATCAGCATAATCCAATGTTTTTTCATAATCTTCACATCTATAATCCCTAGCCATTAATCTCAATATTTTATCGGATCCTGATTGAAGCGGCATGTGCAGGTGGCGCGCAAAGTTACCTGATGCAATAATGTCTATAAATTCCTTATCTACATACATAGGCTCTATTGAACTGATTCTGATACGCGCGTTTAAATTGCTTTTCTCTATTTCCCTCAGCAAATTCTTAAAATGTATGTATGAGCCTATGTTTGTGCCGCATAATACTATTTCTTCAAACCCGTTATCGCTCAAACCTTTAATCTCTTCTAAAATCAAATAGTTCTTTTTATCCCTCTGATGACCGCGTAACTTTGGAATTATGCAATATGTGCAGTGGTTGTCACACCCTTCTTGAATCTTAACAAAGGCTCTATTCTTTCCTTTGAATTCATTGATTTTTGTATATAGAGGATAGGTTTTTGTATTTTCGGAAACATCATTTAACCTATTTTCTATAGCCGTTTTTATATTATTTTTATAGCTGTTTCCTACTAAATAAACCTTATCGGGCAAATTTTTCTCAAGGTAAGCATCACAGCCGGTATAAAACACCATAGCTTCAGGGCTGCGTTTGAACGATATCTTGGCAGAATTTCTTGATTCTTTGGCTGCTTTGGATGTTACGGCACAGGAATTGATTATATAAATATCACAATCCTGATTAAACTCTCTTATTTCGTAATCGCTGCTCAAGCTTTCCATCATAAGCTGGGACTCATATTGATTCAGTTTGCAACCAAATGTGGCAAAGGCAACGGATTTTTTCATATGATCAAAGAATACCTTTCGTCGATAACATATTCTCGGTTTTTTGAATGGCATCACATAAGCTGTGAGCTACGGATTTGAAAATAGCTTCAATAATATGATGTTTATTTTCACCATATAATTGTTTAATATGCAATACAAATTTACCGTTGTTAACAAAGGACAGGAAAAATTCCTTAATTAGTTCAGTATCAAATCCTTTCACAGATCCGCTTAATTCACAGTCATAATTCAAATATATCCTGTTGCATAAATCAACAGATGACAAAATCAGCGCTTCATCCATAGGAATTACGCTGTATCCGTATCTTTTAATGTTGATATTTTTGAGCGATCGGCCGAAAGCATCTCCCAGCACTATGCCTACATCCTCAACAGTATGATGGTAATCTACACGCAAATCGCCCTTTGCCTTGATACTCAGATCAAAATTTGCATGCCGCGCCAGTGTTTCAAGCATATGGTCAAAAAATCCAATACCCGTATCTATATTGTAACTGCCATCTCCGTAAATATTAAGCGAAAGTTCAATGTTGGTTTCTTTAGTTACTCTTTTTAAATTTATTTCGTTCATTTGTCTCTCTCAACCATTATTTTTGCCAACTTTACCAATTTCTCACCTCCGTTTAACCCATTTATTTCACGAATAGCATTATTATGCAATCTTTCGGCCATTTCATATGATCTTTCCAATCCATAAACCTTAGGGTATGTAAGAGTATTATTTATGCTGTCGACCTTTTTTTTGCCCATTTTTTTTTCATCTCCCACAATGTCTAAACAATCATCTATAATTTGGAACGATAATCCTATATATAGGCCGTATTTTGATAGTTTTTCCAAAACATCATCTTTAGCATCTGCGCATATGCCGCCTATTATAACGCTTGCTTGTATAAGTCTCGCAGTCTTGTTTTTATGGATAAAATTGACAAGTTTTTTATCGTTGCATTTTAGCCTGTTAGTAGAATATAAAACATCTGCAGCCTGACCGACAGCCATTCCATAAATTCCTGCATATTTGCTTAAAATCGATATTATTTTTATTTTTTTCCTATCGCTTAAATCGCTGTTTGCTATGACAGAGAAAGAGTAGGTATTAAGCCCATCACCGGCTAGTATAGCCATATCTTCTCCGAAAATCTTGTGATTGGCGGGCTTGCCTCTTCTCAAGTCATCATTATCCATAGCGGGCAAATCGTCATGTATTAATGAATATGCATGTATTAGCTCAATTGCGGCAGCTGCAGGAACAGCGCAGGCTATATCATCAGAAAACATAGATGCCGTTGTTAAAACAAGCAGCGCCCTAATTCTCTTTCCCGGATTTAAAACTGTATAAAACATGGCATCTCTATATAATTTTGGGAATATCGGCTTTTGTGACAGATGCAGTAAAAAATCATCTACCATATTTCTATAATTGTTCATCTGACTCATTAAATTCCTCTTCATTTATGCCGTTTTCCGTTTTCTTGAGAACCTTAATTTTATTTTCAGCATTTGCAATTTTATCCGAGCAAAATTTTGATAATTTCATACCCTCTTCATACAGTTTTACAGACTCATCCAAAGCAATATCACCGCCTTCCAATCTTTTGGATATATCCTCAAGCCTTTTTATGGCATCTTCAAATGTCTTAAATCGATCATCAGGCATCTAAAGCCTCCAATAATTCAAATTTTCTCCAATATCGCTGCTTTTAAATGCGGCTTTTACGTCTATAAGCACGCCGTTTTCATCTAATAAATCGAGAATCCACTCTTTATCATACATAAATTTATTATGTTTAACAGACAGAATAACACAATCATATTTTTGCTTTATGGAATTTTTATCGGCCAGCTTGATATTGTATGTATTTTCTACATCCAAACTATCGGCATACGGGTCATATACATCAATGTTAACACCAAAATCTTTCATCTCATTTATTATATCCACAACCTTACTGTTGCGTATATCCTTTATATTTTCCTTGAAGGTTATTCCCAAAACAAGTGCATTTGCATTTAATATGGTTTTTCCGCATGCTATCATTTTTTTTACAGCTTGTTCTGCTATATATTTCCCCATAGAGTCGTTTATTCTTCTTCCTGCCAATATAACCTGTGGACTATATCCTAATTCTTCAGCTTTATATGTTAAATAATATGGATCAACACCAATGCAGTGTCCGCCGACAAGGCCGGGTTCAAAGTGTAAAAAATTCCATTTTGTTGAAGCAGCTTCAATAACCGATTTTGTATCTATTTTCATAATATTGAAGATAATAGACAGTTCGTTCATAAGCGCAATATTCAAATCTCTCTGAGTATTTTCTATAACTTTAGCAGCCTCTGCCGTTTTTATACTGGCGGCTTTAAATGTGCCGCCCTGCGTTATGGATCCGTATATACCGGACAACAATTCAATGACATCACGATTGCCTGCACTGACAATTTTTGTTATTTTGTCAACAGTATGCACTTTATCACCGGGATTTATTCTCTCGGGGCTGTATCCTGCAAAAAATTCTTTGTTGTATTTTAAATTGGAAAAGCTTTCTAAGATAGGCACGCATATTTCTTCGGTTGTGCCCGGATATACCGTTGATTCATAAACAACAATACTCCCCTTCGACAAATTTTTACCTACAAGTTTTGTTGCCTCTTTTAAGGGATCCAAATCAGGCAGTTTATGTTTATCAACAGGCGTTGGAACAGCAATAATGATAACTTTTGCATTGCTTAAATCATACGGGGATGATGTAAATGCTATGCCGCAGTCCTTGGTTAGCTGACCGTTTAATTCTCCGGTAATATCTATGCCTTCGTTCAGTTCGCTTACACGTTTTTTATTTATATCAAATCCTATAGTATTAAATTGTTTCGATAGATGAAATAAAAGCGGCATACCAACATAACCTAAACCAACAACCGCTATTTTTTCTTTATGGTTTTTAAAATCATCGAACGACAGCATAAATTCACCCTCACAAATAAGATATCACTTTATACAATTTTTTATCACATTTTCAAAT
>CAZOGA010000046.1:0-9734 GCA_964579095.1 uncultured Desulfurellales bacterium | reverse complement strand
AAAATTGTAGCTGACCCCAATGTCAAAAATAATATCCATAAAATTTATATCAAGGGGTCTTTTGGAGATATGGAGTTTGAATTCAGAAATCTTCCAAGTCCCGAAAACCCTAAAACATCTTATCTTGCTGTTCTTTCAGTAATCGCCTCTTTAAAAAATATACAAAACAGCATACATATAGGAATATAACTTTAGTGTAATATAGAATTCTTATTTGCCGCAATCTATTTTATAATCTTCTGCAGCTTATCGTATAACAGCATGGCAGGATGCAGATTCGTTGGGTGTATTCCCATAACTGTATTCAGATCATTTATATATTCTTCGTATATGTTTTCTTTGCTCTTTATAAAAGCTTTGGCATTACCGTCAAATTCCTTTACTATTTTTGTTGATATAATAACCGATGACCGTATATAGCTTTTTATTATGGAGAATTGAGCCAATCTGTCCCATTCATTCGATATCGGCACCGTATTTATGTAGTCCATTATTTTCTTTAAGCCGAATAAATTTCTCGCATTCTCTATAGATTCTACAACCTCTGTAATGTTCTTTTTCAGTAATCTGGATATATTAAATGCAGGTATAAAGTCCTCTAAGAAATATAGATTGGCAATTTTTTTTGCAAATTCCTTATTCACAAATTTAGATAAATAATCTACTTTTTCCTTAAATTGTTCTTTAAATACACCGTTTATTATGCATTGCGTTTTATAATTTTCAAAAAAGCTTTTGACCTCTTCTATTCTTTTTTTATCTAACGATGCAGAACCGAATAGGTATAATTGATAAATAGTTAACGTGTGTATGGAGTCAAAAATATCCAAAGATATTTTATATATATCGCTTTGGGAAATTTTATTTTCATAGGAAAACAGCTCCTCTTTTATTCCTAATACGTCTAAAATATTGTATGCAAATATCATAGCCTGCATAATAACAGGATAACTGTTTCCCGTCAGCATATTGATTTTCATAAGGCTTACGGCGCCGTTGTTGTTCATTATAAGATTAACTATAAATGTGAATGCTATCTCGTTTTTAAGGATATGATCCCCGACGTATTTTTCATAAGTTTTACGTACATAAGGCGGAAAATACATTGTTGCATACTGTTCTATAATGTCTTCACTGAACATATTACTTTTAAGTAACTCATCGTAGGTAAACATTTTGGCAAGCGCCATCATTATGGACAGCTCTGGTCTTGTATATCCCATGCCCTTTGACGCTCTCGATGAGAGTTCTTTGCGGGTCGGAGTTGGATAGTCGCCCTCATGCATCAGTCCTTTATTTTTTAGAACTTTGTTAAGTTCGTAAAATATATCGGGTTCCTTTTTAGATCTATATTCATCCAGGGATACACTGAAACTTTGCGTATAGTTGTGCGTAAGCACTCTTTGCGCTACTTCATTAGTCAATTGTTTAAGCAGCCTATTCCTTTCTTCAAGGTTTTTAATCTCTTTCTTTTTAATAAGATCATTGAACAGAATCTTTAAATTTACTTCGTGGTCGGACATATCGACACCGGCTGAATTGTCTAAAGCATCTGTATTGATCCTGCCTCCTGAAAGCGCATATTCTATTCTTGCCTTTTGTGTAAAGCTTAAGTTGCCGCCCTCTCCTACTATTTTTGCTCTTAGCTGACCTGCATTGATTCTAACTGAATCGTTGATTCTGTCACCAACATCTTCATTACTCTCTTCTTTTGATTTAACATATGTGCCTATGCCGCCGCTCCATAACAGTTCAACATCCGCTTGAAGAATAAGCTGAATCACCTCTTCGCCGGATAATTGATCGGCATCGGTTTTAAGCAGATTTTTTGCCTCCGGCGTTAAATGAACGGATTTCTCATTTCTGGAACATATAAATCCGCCTTTAGACAATAAATCTTTGTTGTAACTGTTCCATGTCAGCCTACTTTTAAACAGTCTTAACCGTTCCGCATAAGATAGCTTAGGGTCAGGCTGCGGGTCAATAAAAATTTCTATATGATTGAACGCGCCTTTAAGCAAAACATTGTCTGTTATAATCATACCGTTGCCGAAAACATCACCGCTCATATCCCCAATTCCGACGGCATCAAATGTTTCTTTTTCAACATTTTTTCCTATTTCCCTGAAATGTCTTTTTACACATTCCCAGGCTCCCTTGGCTGTTATGCCTATTGCTTTGTGATCATATCCGTGTTTGCCGCCTGAAGCGAACGCATCTCTCAGCCAAAAACCATATTCATTCTCGCTAATGTCATTTGCAATATCGGAAAAGCTTGCAGTTCCTTTATCCGCAGCGACAACAAGATATGGATCAAACTCATCATAGCAGACAACATTTTCCGGGAATATTTTTTCATTATTATCGCCGAACGAATCCGTAATATCTAACAGACCGCGCATTAGAGTTTTGTATGCGTTTTCGCCCATTTTTTTAAATTCATCTCTTTTGGCAGGGGGGTATTTTAAAATGAAACCGCCCTTTGACCCAACAGGAACAATAACGGCGTTTTTAACCATCTGCGTTTTCATTAATTCCAATATCTCTAATCTGAAATCATCTTTTCTGTCACTCCAGCGTATTCCTCCGCGTGCTACTTTGCCGCCCCTTAAATGGCAGCCTTCCATAAAATAGGAGTGGACATATATTTCAAACAGCGGTCTGGGCGGGGGCATAGTTAAAATGTTCGATGAATCTATCTTAAAAGATATATAGTGATATTTTTTCTCTTTGTAGAAATTTGTTCTTAATATACTTTCAATAATATTGAGCATAGAGGACATTACTTTATATTCATGTATATCACTTATTGTTTCTATAGCGTTTCTTATATTTTTATGAATATTGTCGATGTCACTTTCCTCTGCTTTATTGTGAGCAAATTTAGCCTCAAAATAATCAACAAGCATGGAGGATATATGCGAATATTTGTTCATTACGGATAGAAAGGATGATTTCTTGATCTGAAAATTTATCTGCATCAGATAGCTGCCGACAGCTCTTAAAAGGTCTATATATTTGTAGTGCATAATAGATTTTATGGTCAATTTATTCAGCCTGTCATCTTCAACAACCTTGTTCCATATAGCCTCAAAATTAATCCTTATGGTTTCAAATAATTTTTTTCTTTCATCTAAATTGAAATTTGAAGAGTCGATGGAAAACCGCTGTATAAAAATATTTTTCCCCTCAACTCTAATATTTGTGAACTCCTCATAGAGCACCTTTAATCCCATATTGTTCAACTTAAGCAGTATCTCATGGAGAGGAGTTTTCGCGAGAGAGTAAATGTTAAAATATGCATCGTCATCCTGATAATATATGTCAGATTGCTGTTCATTCGTTTCCAGTAACGCTTCAAGTCTCGGCATGTCGAAGATGGCTTTCTCAGGGGTTGTTGTAGACATATATTCATCGGTAAGATTGGGTATATATTTGTTGATGATATAGGACGCCTTGCCCTTTTTACATCTTTCCACAACCAAAGATGAAAAATTATCCTGCCAGTTGGATGCTATGTCTCTAAAATCCTTTTCTATCTTTTCTGTGTTAATTTTTTTTATGGATTCTTTGTCGTAGCTGAGATAGTAATGAACCCTTATTATGCGCGGACTCTGCGTGATGATTTTATATTCAATATCATCTGTTTTGAAATGTTCCTTAAGATATTTAGTGAAAGAATCTAAGTTTTTCTGACTATAGAATTTAGTAGGCAGAACGGTGATTAAGTATGCACCGTGCAGCAGATTGGAATCTCTCACATATACACTGATTCTTTCTTCGGTTTCACACGCCAAAAGATCTTCTAACTGTTCTTTTAGGGTTTCAGAATTTGTTATAAACAGATCATCTTTGGGCAGCGTGTTGAATATTTCTATTATATGTTTATATTGGAAGGAATCTTCTACTATGTCTTCTTTAAATAATATTCTATCAAGTTTGGATTTTAAAAATGGTATGTTGAATGACTGCTCCTGCAAAGCTTTAGGCGTGAATAATCCCAGCATAGCATGTCTTTTAACCACCTTTAAGTCTTTATTGAAACTGGAAACGGAAATAAAATCCATTCTTCTTGTATCGTAGACATTGCTTTTTGAATTTGTTTTATCTATCAATACGACTTCGGATTCCAATATACTCTTTTGTACAATATTGGGCAGTTCCTTTACAGGCACTTTATGCACAAACTTTGATTTTTTTGCATCTCTTAATATGCCGAAGCATTTATTTTTGTTTACCTGTATGTATGTATCGGAGTTTATCTCCTCTACGTCGTAATCCCTCATGCCCAAAAATATAAAGTTGTCGTCCAAAAGCCATAATAAGAATTCCTTAATATCCTCCGTTTCTTTTTCTGATATTTTTTGCAGATATATCGGATCATTAAGCTGCCTCACAATAGATTTAATATTGTGTTCCATATCCTTAAAGTCCTCAACTGATAATTTGCACTCTTCTATAGATGTTTTAAGGGATTTTATAAGTTTATCTTTTTTGCTGTTGTCTATAACATCTATGACAAACAACAGGTACAGCTCTTTGTCGGAAGTCTCCTCCGGTTTTGAAATATTAACCAATTTTCCATTATCCCTTGTATAAGAAAATACCGGCTGAATACTAAAAATAACATTCAATTTTTCGCTGCTCAATATCGATGCTATGCTATCCACTATAAAAGGATTGTTGTCCGTCAAAATTTCAATTTTCGTATAATATTTTTTATTTGATTGAAATTCTTCCACATTTATCTTTAATTTTTCTTTTCTGTTTTTTATAAAGTTGATGGAACCGGATAGTGTTGCTCCTATGGTTTTTATGGGAAAGTTTTCCATTAAATTTTCCGTTTTCGGAGCATTTAGGGATATATTAATAAACGGCTTAAAAAAATTCTTATCGTCAGGTATAATTTCCAATAAAACCCCAATTATATCCTTTTTCATCTTGTTGTAATTAAAATAAAGATTATCGCTCATAGGAACCTCCTATCCACATACTTTATGCAATATTAATTATGATATAGAAAATGTCAAACTTTTTAACGCTCAATTAGAATTAACGCTTGGGAAACAAAAAAGAGGATTGTACAAGATGAGAATAAAAAACGAATTGAAAATCAGGGAATATGGCAAGCGAAACCTATTCTCAGTATTCACTTGCCATATAAATAGAGGGTGGGATACAGCTATATTTTTTTAAAAGACACGCCATCGTTTATAAAATCCGCCGATATAACATCATTTTTAACAACAGCTCCGCTTAGTATTTCCGATGCAAGTTTATTTTCAACAATGTTTTGTATATATCTTTTTAGCGGCCTTGCGCCGTATATGGGATCAAAGCCCTTTTCTGCGATTTTATCAATCAGCTCCTCGGAAAACCTTATTTCAAATCCTTGTGCTTCTACCTTCTTTTTAGTATCTTCTAAGAGTAGGCGGACTATTTTCTTTATCTCATCTCTGCCAAGAGGATTGAACACAATAATATCATCTATCCTATTTAGAAACTCAGGTTTAAATAGCTTTGATAACTCATTTTTGATTTTGTTTACAGCCTTGCTGAATGTTTCTTTGTAAGCGGCGCTATCTGCTGCTTCTCCGATTTGTGTTAAATAGTTGCTGCCGGCGTTGGATGTCATTATGATGATTGTATTTCTAAAATTCACCGTAACGCCCTTGGAGTCCGTGAGCCGCCCGTCATCCAGAACCTGCAGTAGAATATTAAACACATCCGGGTGCGCTTTTTCTATCTCATCCAATAACACAACAGAGTACGGCCTTCTTCGTACAGCCTCCGTCAGCTGTCCGCCTTCTTCGTATCCTACATATCCGGGGGGTGCTCCGACCAATCTGGATACTGCAAATTTTTCCATATATTCACTCATATCTATTCTGATCAAAGCTTTTTCCGTGTCAAACAAGAACTCGGCCAAGGCTTTGGAAAGCTCTGTTTTACCCACTCCGGTCGGTCCCAAAAAGATGAAAGATGCTATAGGCTTGTTCGGATCGGACAATCCGGCTCTTGATCTCAATATGGCTTCACTGACCGCATTAACTGCCCTATCCTGTCCTATAACGCGTTTTCGTAGAACATTTTTTATATTGAGCAGTTTTTCCCTTTCGCTTTGCAGCATATTGGCAACGGGAATACCTGTCCATTTAGAGACTACATTGGCTACTTCATCTTCTGTTACCTCTTCTTTCAGCATTCTATTGCCCAGTTTTCCCAGCTCTTTGTTCTTTGTCTGAAGTTCAGCTTCTAATTTTGGAAGATCACCATATTTTAGCACGCTGGCTTTCTCGAAATCCCCTGCTCTTTCTGCCAACTCTATATCTGTTTTGATCTTATCTATTTTTTCTTTCAGCCCGCTGTTCTGATTTATTAAAGATTTTTCGTACTGCCATTTTGCCGTGATAGAGTTAAGCTCTTCTTTTAAATTTGACAGTTCTTTATCAATATCTGCAAGCCGTTTCTTTGAATCCTCATCTTTTTCCTTTTTTAAAGCCTGTTTTTCTATTTCAAGCTGGGCTATTTTTCTCTGCAGATCATCTGCGGTATCTATACCGCTTTCAAGCTGCATTTTCAAACTTGCAGCTGCTTCGTCAATCAGATCAATTGCTTTATCAGGCAAGAATCTATCCGCAATATATCTGTTTGAAAGCATGGCGGCTGCAACAAGTGCAGAATCTTTAATCTTAACGCCGTGATGAATTTCATACTTTTCTTTTAATCCCCTTAAAATAGAAACTGTGTCCTCAACAGAGGGCTCTTTCACATAAACCGGCTGAAAACGCCTTTGAAGCGCCGTATCTTTTTCTATATACTTTCTGTATTCTTTGAGTGTTGTTGCGCCTATACATTTTAATTCACCGCGTGCAAGCATAGGCTTCAGCATGTTAGATGCGTCCATAGATCCCTCAGATGCTCCTGCGCCTACAATTGTGTGGAGTTCGTCTATGAAAACTATAATTTGACCCTGGGCTCTTTTAACCTCATTGAGCACGGCTTTCAATCTGTCCTCGAATTCCCCTCTGAACTTTGCCCCTGCTATCATAGAGCCTAAGTCTAAAGCTATTATTTTTTTATTCTGCAGGCTTTCCGGCACATCTTTTTTTGCGATACGCTCCGCCAGCCCCTCTATGATAGCTGTTTTGCCTACGCCGGGTTCGCCTATTAAAATAGGGTTATTTTTTGTTCTGCGCGATAGTATTTGAATCGTTCTTCTTATCTCGTCATCTCTTCCGATGACAGGATCCAATTTTCCGGATTTTGCAAGCTCCGTTATATCTCTGCCGTATTTTTTCAACGCTTCATACTTTTCCTCTGGGTTTTGGTCCGACACTCTCTGCGAGCCCCTGATCTCTATCAGTGCCTTTAATATGCCGTCTCTTTTTATGCCGGCAGACTGCATGACCTCCTGCGCATCGCATTTCTCGCTCATGGCAAGCAAAAAATGCTCCACACTTATATATTCATCCTGCATCTTGCCGGCTTCTTTCTCGGCGCGGGCGAATACCTCATCTAATTCCTTTGTTATATAGAGCTGGGTGGCGGTTGAGGCTGACGATGCGACCTGCGGTATTTTTTCTATCAATTTATCTGTTCCGTTAATTAACACTCCGGCATCAACGCCCAGCTTATTAAAAATAGAAACTGCAACGCTGTCTTTATCGGAAAGCACGGCCCGTAAAAGATGCAGACTGGATATCTGCTGATTATTATGAGCATCCGCTATGGATTTAGCACTCTGCAGAGCTTCTTGAGATTTTATAGTTAATTTATTGATGTCCATAATTCCTCCTTAATACTGAAAGGGAGACGTTAATGCCCCCCTTATACTGCCGCCATAATGTTATTTCTGTTATTTATTAATTGCGATTTCTTTAGGCTTGGATTCCGTTTTTTTAGGAAGAGAAAGCTTTAATATGCCGTTTTCATATTTTGCTTTTATCGCATCTTTATTTACATTATCCGGCAGCAGAAAGCTCCTCTTGAATGATCCGTAGCTTCTTTCCATTCTGTAATAGTTGTGTTTTTCTTCTTTCTTTTCAAAATTTCTTTCGCCCGAGATTGTCAGACTGCTGTCTTCCAATTTTACCTTTAAGTCTTTCTCGTCTATTCCGGGGGCTTCCATTTCGATTTCTACAGAGTTTTCCGTTTCATATACGTCCACCGCAGGCACCCAGTCTCCCATATCTTTTTGAGTAGCTGCGGGCAGCGCTCCTTCGAAAACCTTATTCAGCCTATCCTGCAGATTTGTCAATTCCTTGAACGGTTCCAATGTTCTTAACATAACGCACCTCCTAAAATTTTTTCGCTATCTAATATAACCCTAACAGTGCTGTTGTCAAGGTTGATAAAAATTTTTTGATAATTTTTTTATATTCCTGTTAAAATAATATTCTGATACTTGACAATAATATTATCAAGTATATATTATTTTACTACGAAAAAGATGAGGTGAAAGAATGAATAATCCTTATGATGTATTGGGTGTTTCAAAGAATGCCGCAGATGATGAGATAAAGAAGGCTTACAGAAAACTTGCAAGAAAATATCATCCGGACCTAAACCCTAACAACAAGGAAGCGGAAAGAAAATTTAAAGAGATAAATGAAGCATACTCAATATTATCGGATAAAGAAAAACGCTCTCAATACGATCAGTTCGGAAAATCCGGTTTTCAGGAAGGGTTTTCACCCGGCGGCGGCGGATTTCGCTATGATTTTTCGCAGGGCGGCGGGTTTGACGTTAGCGATCTATTCGAAGATTTGATGGGATCAAGAGGCGGAGGATTCAGGTCGGCTTATGCTCAAAAAGGTGCAGATATTCAGTATAATATGAGTTTGAACTTTAAGGATGCCGTTCGCGGCACAACCGTAACGCTAAACATCAATAACGAACATATAAAGGTTAAAATTCCGCCCGGCATTAAAGACTCTTCAAAATTAAGGGTCAAAGGCAAAGGGCAGCCTGGCGCCGGAGGAAGGGGCGATCTGTATATAATCGTCAGCGTGAAGCCGGATAAGCATTTCTACATAAAAAACAGCACGCTATACACGGATTTTAACGTTCCTCTTTCGGATGCACTATTTGGCGGGTCCGCTAAGGTTCTGACTTTAGACGGTGAGGTAACAATAAAAATACCCAAAGGCACGCAGTGTGGACAGATATTCAAGATTAGAGGCAAAGGTATAGGAGGAGGCTATTTATACGCTAAAGCAATTATCGATATACCTAAAAATGTGAAAGAGGATGAAAATATAAAGAGGGCGTTAGAGGTATAAAATGGTTAAAAATAATAAATATTACACGATAGGCGTGGTGGCTGAGATGCTCAATATACATCCGCATACACTAAGAGAATACGAGAGGGAAGAGCTGATTCTGCCTATGAGAACTTCCGGCAACATAAGATTGTATTCGGAGGATAATATAGAAGAGATAAGATTTATACGTGAAATGACGCAGGATATGGGCGTTAACTTAGCCGGCGTGGATATCATTTTAAGAATGAAAAGGCAGATAGAAGATCTACACCACATAATAGAAAATATAGAGGAACCGCTAAGAGAAAAAATAGAAAAGGAAAATTCAAGGAAATCCGCTCTGACGCCGAAAAAAAAGACAAGCATTATTAAAATAGAGAGGGTGGATTAAATTTCTATATCAAGTCCTTTTAAAACCATAGCCGGCGGCTGTTCTTTGATAAGAGATATATTTAAAGAGACATTGTC
>CAZOGA010000045.1:0-9756 GCA_964579095.1 uncultured Desulfurellales bacterium | reverse complement strand
TTTCGAAGAAATTTACAACAATTTCCCATCCGCAAGGCTGTTTAGGGTTAAATAGCTAATCCTATACGCCGGCTTATAATCTAATCTTGTGTATGATGCACTTTTGATTGAGAGATACTTCCAAAAAATGATTTTAATTCTGCAGCAATATCTCCCAAATTATCTTTTTTTACAGGCAAAAAAATAGTATTCTGCGAAACAAACCTGCCGTGAAGCCGTTCTATTTCCTTTATCAGTTTATCGGTATCAATGTCAGCATCTAAATAAAACTCAACAACAACTCTGCTGTTTGACAAGCTGAGCACTTTAACAAAGGCCATTTTTGCATATATTTTTATAACGGCGATATGAAGCAGGTTTTCAACAGGTTCAGCAAGAGCGCCGAATCTATCTTTCAAATCGCTGCGTATTATTTCAATATCTTCTTCATCTTTACTATTGGCAATTGTTTTGTATATGCTAAACTTATCATCAACCTGCGCAAATTCGTCTGGAATATATGCATCAAAGGAGTTTTTAATCTCTATATCCCTGCTTACGGCCTCTTTTTTCATCTCTGCTGTAGCCTCTTCCATCATATGCGCATATGTTTCAAATCCTACAGCCTTAATATTGCCGGATTGATCTTTGCCTAATATATTGCCCGTTCCCCGCAGCTCCATATCTTTAAGCGCTATGTTAAAACCGACTCCTCTTTCTACAAATTCCTTCATATAAGCAAGCCTTTGTTCTGCCTTAGGACTTATGCCGGCGTGCGTCAAAAGATAGGCATAGGCTGTTTTGTCTTCTCTTCCCACCCTGCCGCGCAGCTGGTATAGATCACTTAAACCAAAATTTTCGGAGTTATCTATAATAATTGTGTTTGCATTTTTTAAATTAAGCCCCGATTCTACAATAGACGTTGTGATAAGAATTCTTATCTTATTATCCTCAAACTGCTGAAATGTATTTTTTATATCATATTTAGACATTTGTGCATGCACAATACTCTTTTCCACATCAGGGATGATGCTATCCAATTCATCCTTAATATTTTCTATATCTTCAATTCTATTATGTACAAACAGTATATTTCCGCCCCTTGACAGTTCTCTCAATACAGCATCGCGTATAACTGCTCTTTTTCTCTTCAAGACAAAGGTTTCTATGGGTTTTCTCATTAAAGGCGGCGTTTTTATTATGCTTATATCAAATATACCGCTCAAGCCCATATTAAGTGTTCTCGGAATGGGCGTAGCGCTCAAATAAAGCATATCCACGTCAGCATAGCGCGATTTTAAATGCTCCTTTATTTTTACGCCGAATCTTTGTTCTTCATCTATAACAACAAGAGATAAATTCAAAAAATTGACCTTATCTGAATATACGGAATGAGTAGCTATTAATATATCTATTTTCCCGTTTTTTAAATCTGAATACACCTCTTCTCTTTGTTTTTTCGCCGTAAATCTATTTAAAAGTTCTATTCTTACAGGCATATTTTCAAAACGCATCTTGAATGTATTGTAATGCTGCATAGACAATATAGTTGTAGGAGACATAACAACAACCTGTTTATCATTAAAAACGGCAATGGCTGCTGCGCGCATCGCTATTTCCGTTTTTCCGAATGACACATCTCCGCAAACAAGTCTATCCATAGGCACATCTTTTGACATATCGCTTTCAACATCTTTTATTGCCTGCATTTGATCAGGCGTTTCTTCATATTCGAATGATGTCTCAAATTCTCTATACATAATTGTATCTACTATATAACGCGTCCGTTTTACAATTTGCCTCTGTGCATATGAATGAACAAGCTCACTCAATATTTTACGAATGGATTTTTTAATTAAGGATTGTTTACGCTGCCATTTAGATGATTTAAGAGAATCAATTTCAGCACTTCCGTGATATTCAAAAAGAAGTTCCATGTTTGTTATGGGAACATATAGAACATCATTATCCTTATATTTTATCTGCAGAAAATCCTGATATAGACCATCTACATTAATTTTTTTTATTCCTTTATAGATACCTATACCGTAATTTTTATGAACTATCTTCGAATCATCCGCAAAAGTTTTTCTACTATATGCTGCCCTTACAACAGGTTTCTGAATAACTTTTCCGAACAGATCCTCAAATCCCAAAAATGATATTGAATTCTTTCTATCCCAAAAACCATGTTTTAAAAAACCGTCTGATAGATAAAATCCTGACATAGCAGGTTGAACGTCACCGTTAACAACTGTAAATCTCACACCCTTATCGTTTAAAAACCTGCCTACTCTATCCAAGCGCGGTTTTGATGCACACGTCAGAATAATCCTATTTGACATTGATTTTTCTAAAATAACACTTATCTTTTCATCTATTGATAAATTATCTGCAAATAACGGCGTATAATTATTACTAAAATCACAGCTTTGAGACTGCTCCAGCAGCTGTTCAATATACCTTTTTTTTAAGAAGAGATCTTCCGCAATGTCTTTATAAAACTTTAGTTTCTCATAGACATCATTTAAAAAATCTCTATCTACCGAACAACAATGTTTAAGATGCAGGAAATCGTCATAATCACTCAGGTGATAGATTTGATTTTCCTGTTTCATCAATGCATAACCGAATTCATCACCTGCATATTTATATTCGCTGGCAATGAGGATGACAGCTTGTTTTAGATGTTTATATGTGCGCTGATTGCTTTGAAAAAATAGTCTTATATCATCTATGTCATTATCAAAAAAATCCAGCCTGACAGGCTTGTCATAAAATGGAGAAAAGATATCAACAATGCTGCCGCGTATGGCAAATTGCCCTGTACTTTCAACATAGTTTACCCTTTCATAATTCATATTTAAAAGTTTTTTCGCAAGTCTATTTATTTCTATATTATCATTTATAGAGAGTGCAAAAACATTATCTATAAATTTTTCCTCTGCTATAACAGGCTGTGCAAGCGAATCAATATTTGTTAAAAATAGCGTGTTTTTAGAGCTGAACAGCTGGTACAGTGCAGATATTCTCCCTTTTACGGTTTTATCAGACGGCGGAATAGCGGATTTCGGCGCAATTTCATATGAATAAAATCTGGCAATATTAAAGGACTTTTTAAAAAAATTATTAAAAAAATTGGCCGCATCAGCTATTTCATCTATTTCAGCATTATTTTTTACTATAAGAGAATTTAAGACGCCGTTGATCAGCCTATACGCAAGTAGAGAACTATTCATTTAATAAAAATACAATAATTTCCCACAATAGGCTGAATGGAATTTTTAGCAAACTGTATAGCTTCATCTTTTGTTGGGAATAAACCGACAATGACACGGTATAGCGTCTCTTCGTTAACATATACCTTTGCAATATTGATATTTTTAAAGTAGCGGGACATTTTACTTTTATACCTCATAGCATTATTGAAAATCGAAAATGAAGCTATCTGCACGGCATAGTGCTTTGAAAATACATTATTCGTGTTAATATTTTCTTTCGGCCTAAGCAATTCCGATTTATAATCTGTGATATTTTTCGCCTGTGCAGAAACCACCTTTAATTCTACCGGCGCTGTACCCGTTCCTACAATGCCCAGTTCTTCTGCAGCAGTATAGGATAAATCTATTATTCTATTTTTTACAAATGGACCTCTGTCATTTATTCTAACTTTGGTTTCGCGTCCGTTATTCAGGTTTTTTACTATCACATATGTATTAAATGGGAGTGTTTTATGAGCTGCAGTATGAGCATACATATTGTATATCTCGCCGTCGGCTGTTTTCTTGCCTTGAAATTTATAACCATACCACGATGCAACGCCGCGCTGTGTAAAACCCTTCTCAACACTCTCCATCCTGTGATAAGGATAGTATCCGCCTCTTATGCTTTCAACAAAGTTGCTATTATAGCTGTGTTTTTGAGGTATATAGGAACAAGAAGAAAGCAGTATGGAAAATACAATATATAATACCGCACCTTTTTTCATAACATTATTTTACCCCTCACAAGATCTGATAACTCATCCAATGAATAATCGGATGGATCTATTTTCTGGAAAAAATGAACTTTTATTACGCCTGAGTTTATTTTAAAAGAATCGGCGCTCATAATTTTGCCGGAATTTTCTATTTTTACGGGTAAAATCGGTATATTTAATTTCTTTGCCAATAAAAAACCGCCCTTCTTAAAATTATCTTTGCTCTTTCTTGTGCCTTGTGGAAAAAGAACCAAAACCGCGTTATCTTTCTTTCTTTTCAATACTTTAATGATAGAAAATGAAGCTTTTTTAGGGTCATTTCTATCAACAGGAATAGCTCCGTATACCTTTAAAGCACTGCCGAATATCGGCAGCTTAAATAGTTCTTTTTTGGCAAACCATATTAAACGCAGATCTGTTGAAGATAAAATTGAAAAAATATCAAAATAACTTTCATGATTGGAAGCAATTATAAACGGCGGCTCAGGCAAAATACCATTTATCTCAACGCGCACATTACAAATATGTAATATTTTTCTGCCCCATAACGCTGGAATTTTCAGATCTTTGCTTAATATAAGTTTTAGAGAATAATATACTGTATATACTAATATTTTTATCCATAAAATAATATTTCTCATAAAATAATTCTAAACTTTGTGCCCTTGCTGTTCGAACTATAGGAAAGTTGAGCAGATAGAACATCAACAGCCTTTTTCACTATTGATAGCCCCAGGCCTGTACCGTTTTTTTTGTTCGTATAAAAAGGCTCAAATATATGTTTTATATCATTGTTATTTATGCCCGCACCATCATCATTAATTTCAAACACAACCTTATTATTATTATTAAAAATATTAAACTCAACTGTATCTTCAGCCGCATCAACAGCATTGATTATTAGATTGACAACGGCGCTTTTCAGCAGATTTTTATCCGTGGCAAGTTTCAGTTTTTCTATATTTTTATTAAATCTGATGCCGCTTGATTTCAAATGCGCATATATTTCGCTATCCACATCCTTTGCAAAATCATCGGTATAGAATATTTCCGGCCTGCTTATTATTGTTTTTGTAAAAAGCAGCGTATTATTTATTATATTATTTATTCTTTTTATGCTGATCATTATATTGGATAGAATTTCATCCCCCTTATGTCCCTCTTGTGAAAGCAACGGCACAAGAAGTTCTATGCTTGCAAGCGGATTTTTAATATCGTGCGCTATGCTTGCGGCCATTTGACCTATTACGGCAAGTTTTTCCCTCTTCCTATTTTCTTCTTTTAACTCTTCTATCTTTGTAATATCGGAAAATATTATTGCAGCACCGATAATTTTGTCATTATCCATAATAGGAGATACGGATATATTGAGCTTTTTCTTTTTTCCGTTTATATCTATATCAAATATATTTTGGGTTCTAAAATTTTCAATAATATCAATAACATCTTTCCTAAAATCATCTGCAGTAAATATATCATGGAAATCCAAACCTTTAACATCATCTTCGGTCGTTTCAAATATCTTGCATGCCTCATTATTAAAGGTTGTTATAGATGAGCTCATATTCACAGAACAAACGCCTGTATTGATGCTCTTTAATATATTCTCCAAATATTTTCTGTTATTCTCTAATTTTATCTCCAAGCCATTGAATTTTAATTTTAAATTATTATACGACTGCTCTAGATCGCGGCTCATTGTCAAAACCGCTTCGAACATCTCCTTCAAATTTTCTAAATTATCACTCATTTCAGCATTAGCACCTTTAATTTTCCGATAAAATCACTTTTGGGATATTTTTTCTTTAGAATATCAAAATAATTATCCGCTTTCTTGGAATTATTTAAATTTATATAGCATAACGACAGATAGAATAGGCTGTTTTCCTCATATCGCTTACTGTTAAGCAGTTTTTGAAATCCTCCTGCAGCATATTGAAATTCAGACAAATTATAATATGAGATAGATTTTATATATTCGGATTTATCTTTAAATATCCTGCCTTTTACAGCAGACAGCTCATTTATTGCCATTTTATATTTTTTCATACACACATAAACATCAGCAATCTTTATATGCGCGTAATCTTCGAACATCTTATCTTTCAGATCTGTAGATTTTTTATAGAACTCAAGAGCCTTGTCATACTGATACTTATAATAGCTTATATCGCCGAAAATTATATCTATATAAGGCATCTGATCCGCATCTTTGGATGCTGAGTTTATCAGTTTAAGCGCAGCTTTATTATTTCCCTTTTCAACATTATATTTGGCCTCTACAAAAAATCTGCAATTGTTATTGTGTATAAATTGCGACATATTATGAGCATAATCAAATTGACCAAAGATAATTAAATTCTTAGCCACATCACACGTGTAATCGCCGTAGAGTGCAAGCGCCGTCATTTTACGGTAAATATAAAACAGCTCATTTTCTCGAGGATTACCCTTATATTTTTTAAACAAAATTTCCGCAGATTTGGAACCTGTATCTTTTAATTTGTCATTATAAATGCTCTTAGGATACAATTTTTTGAGTTCTGACATATAATTAAGTACTGTTTTATACTGTTTATCTTCAAAAGCATTTTTTGTATATACAAACAGTAAAAACGGCATTATTTCCTTATCGTTTTTATATTTTTTTAAAATATTTGATAAGTCTTTTCCGTTTATTTTTCCTTGGATCAATCTCGCTTTGTTCAGCAGGTTTTTTGCTTTTTTAATACTGCTTAAACTTTTAGAGTGACTTATCAAATATCTATACTTCTGCTGCAGATCCTCATAATTTCCCATAAGCAAATCACATTTTAAATATCCCAAATATAGATTATCAGATAAAGCACCCCCGGAAGAGGCTATATAACTGAAAATTCTATTAGATTCTTTATAATCTTTAAATAAACATAGCACCTCAGCTATAGATATAAGTTTCTTTTCATACTTCTTAACATCTATACTTCTCAGATTGCCGTTTATTTTATAGTATAAAAGCATAGCCTGGGCATCATTGCCTTCAATATGATACGTATAAGCGGAAAGCAGCGTCCCCGTAATAAAGTATGAACTTTTTGAGGAAATAGATGAGAAAGCCATATTTGCCTGTTTGTAGTTATTGTTATTTAGATAATTAATACCGATAATAAATCGAGCTTTGTCCGCCCATAGGGAATCATTATAGTAACTAATAATTCTTTTAAGCATGGAGCGTTCTTTCAATTTATACCCCTCTTTATCATAAATATCAGCGATATTAAACATAGTTTGCGCAACAGCACCGTTTTTAGACGATAGATGCATCGCTTTTTTGTAAACTTCTACAGCCTTTTCATAATCACCAACATTTTTCAGGCAGTCCCCGAGCAAAAAATGGCTGCTTACGTAAAACTTGCTGCTTTTATATTTATTAATGATTTTTTCAAACAACATACCGGCTAAAGTATAATTTTTATCATTATAGGCATTAACTCCGCTATAAAAAAGGCTGTCAGCATATGTTCTTTCTTTTCTGTTTGGGTTCGGCTTATATATATCATCAGAAGCAAAAAATGGCTGAGCAACCAAATCCTGCGGAATACTGCTGTAAATCATATGTAAACTCTTTTTACTTTTTTTGATTTTAACAGCACTTACTGTAATTGTGCCATTGTCTTTCACAGCTTTCGGTATATAACCCTTGTTTGTTTTTATGATGATTCTTGCACCTGTATTTATATTCTGCACAAGTATCTCAATAAAATATTTATCTTCTATATCAGTATTGTATATCTCCCTCCCTGCTTTTTTACCGTTAAGCAGAAAAACAGCATAGTCGCCCCGATAAGATATAGCTGTATTATCAGGTATATTATTAATATCAAAATATGAACCATTGTCCCTTTGATAAAAATTAACGCTAAAAGAGTAAGATACCTCTACAAAAATGAAAAACAGAGCTATTAGCGATAAAAAATAAATCTTCCGCAGAGTTTTTTCACCTCTTCTTTAATATTTTTATACACAGATTCATTACCTATGTTGTTTAATACGTCCGCTATCAACTCACCGATTATCTCCATCTCTCTTTCTTTCATACCCCTCGTTGTAACGGCAGGCGTGCCTATTCTGATGCCGCTTGCGACAAAGGGACTGCGCGTTTCACCGGGAATTGTATTTTTATTAACCGTTATTCCCACTTTCCCCAAAGCTTCTTCGGCTTCCTTTCCGGTGATATTTTTATTTGTCAAATCCATGAGTATAAGGTGATTGTCAGTTCCGCCTGAAACAAGTTTGAATCCGCTGCTCATCAATACATCTGCCAATTTCTTCGCATTATTAACAACCTGCTGCTGATATACATTAAAACTGCTGCTTAGTGCTTCTTTAAAACAGACTGCTTTAGCGGCTATAACATGCATCAAAGGACCTCCTTGTATTCCTGGAAATACCATTTTATCAATGGGTTTTGCAAAGAAATTCTTTGTCATTATCATGCCGCCGCGGGGACCTCTAAGCGTTTTGTGTGTTGTTGTTGTAACGAATTCGCAATATGGTATTGGACTTTGATGCAGTCCTGCTGCAACTAATCCTGCAATATGCGCAATATCTGCCATAAGATAAGCATCAACGCTGTCTGCTATCTCTCTAAACCTCTTAAAATCTATCTCACGCGGATATGCGCTTGCGCCGCACACTATTAATCTCGGTTTAAACTCCTGTGCAATTTCGGCAACATCGTCATAGTCTATATATCCTGTATCGGGGTTTACGCCGTATCCAAAACTTGTGTATAATTTTCCTGAGAAGCTGACGCTGGCACCGTGGGTCAAATGACCGCCGTTATACAAATCCATACCGAGTAATCTATCCTGAGGCTGCAGCGCCGCCATATATATAGCCATATTGGCTTGAGAACCGGAATGCGGCTGAACATTGACATGCTCAGCTCCAAAAAGTTTCTTCGCCCGCTCAATAGCCAGATCCTCGGCAACATCAACATATTCGCAGCCGCCGTAATATCTTTTATGCGGATATCCTTCAGCATATTTATTCGTCATCACCGAACCCTGCGCCTCAAGAACAGCATCCGAAACAAAGTTTTCACTTGCTATCAATTCTATTCCATATGTCTCTCTCTCTTTTTCATCCTCTATAGCTTTATAAATCTCCGGATCAAAATCTTTTAAAGTGCTCATAACTCCTCCAAATTTCTTATTTTATCTATTCTTCTCTGATGTCTCCCGGCGTTAAACTCAGTGTTTAAAAATATCTTTACCATCTGCTTAGCAATCTCAATGCCTGTTGTTCTACCTCCAAAAGCTATGATATTGGCATTATTATGCCTGCGTGAAAACTCAGCGGTATATGCATCATGGCACAAAGCACAGCGGATACCATTAACTTTATTTGCAGCAATGCTCATACCTATTCCTGATCCACATATCAAAATACCGAATATATCGTTTTCTAAGACATAATCTGCCGTTTTTAAGGCAATATCAGGATAATCAACAGAATCTGATGAATATGTGCCGACATCTTCAACATCTTCGCCTATTTCCTGAATGAAAGCTTTAATCTGCTCCTTTAGCTCGAAACCGCCATGATCACAACCTATAACAACCAATTCTACCCTCCAACTATGTTAATGCACCTTTATATCAAACCATTGGAAAATTTTCTAATATTTTCTTTACTGACCTTACACACTTTTCAAGTTCTGCAACTCCACTCCAAGTTAATTATGAATTATAAATGTTAAATTTTAGATTCTGAATTAAGGAAAAGCACAAGATTTATCCAAGTAAAATTATGTT
>CAZOGA010000044.1:0-9833 GCA_964579095.1 uncultured Desulfurellales bacterium | reverse complement strand
ATTTATTTAAATTGTTTAAATATATTTCTTATCTGATTTTTTGTATTTTCTATAGAACCTGAGTTGTCAATCACAAAATCTGCCGATTTTACCTTTTTGCTGATCGGCATTTGTATAGATATTCTTTTTTCCGCTTCCTCGTAACTCAAATTATTTCTTGCCATCAAACGCTTAATTTGTATATCGAAAGGAGCATAGACAACTATTATGTAATCAAATAGATTCCGCATCTTTTTTTCGAACAATAACGGAACATCATATATAATAATTGCATCTTTATCCTTTTTCGTTATATCATTTATTTCCTTATTTCGCAGTCTTTCAACCTCAGGATGCACCATATTCTCAAGCAATTTTAATTTTTCTTTATCACTCAAAACAACCGCACTCAGTTTTTTTCTATCTATATCTTCGTTCTCAGCGATTATTCCTCTTCCAAAAACGGCAATAATTTTATGATATATATTTGAATCTTTCATTAATGTTTTGTGGGCTAATTTATCTGCATCTATAACATAGCATCCAAGTTTTTCAAATTCCTTTGCAGCCAAGCTTTTACCGGTAGCAATGGAGCCGGTTAGCCCTATAAACAGCATATTTATATATCCTTCAACGGGCAACTATCACAAAGTGGTTTTACCCTGCAGAAATTTTTGGCTGTTTCTACAATTAAGGCGTGATATTGTGAAAATAGATACGCGTCATCCGCACAATTGTCCATAAAGATTTTCTGTACTATATGATAATTCATGCTCTCTGTTATATTATGCCGGTTTAAAATTCTCTTTGTATATGCGTCCACAACAAAAATGGGCATATCAAAAGCATACAATAAAATAGAATCTGCAGTTTCATAACCTATACCTTTGATACTCAGCAGCTTATTCCTTAAATCATAAAGATTATATTCTGATAATTTCTCAAATCCGCCGTTTTCTGTAAAAAATTCAGATATATTTTTTAAATATTGCACTTTCTGGTTAAAAAATCCGGCAGGCTTTATCTGCTTTTTTAAAAGTAACGGCTCTGCATCTAATATACCTTTAAATGAACATATACCATTTTTTTTTAAATTCTCAATAGCACTTTCGACATTAATCCAGGCTGTATTCTGCGTTAAAACAGCGCCTATTACAATTTCATCTTTATCCTCGGCAGGCCACCATTTCTGTTCACCGAAATATTCATGCAGTATTCCGTATATATTTCTTAATTTTGATTTTATAATCCCCAATCGCGTAAATACCTGAAATCTATATTGATGGTCCTTAATCCGACTTTCGCAATAATAGGCGGCAGCCGCTTAAATTGATTGCGCATAACACGTTTCGCAATTGCATGCACCAATGTTTTGTCAAATCCCAATGCCGCAACCTCATCTTCTGTATATCTAAGATCATATAAATGATAAAGTATAGCATCTGCATCATTATAGGAAAAACCCAACTCAGCTTCATCGCTTTGTCCAACCCATAGATCAGCAGAAGGTTTTTTCATAATTATACTCTCGGGCATACTAAAATATTGCGCAAGCTGCCTGATCTGCGCTTTATACAGATCACCTATAGGATTTATGCAGGATGCCATATCCCCATACCAGGTGCCGTAGCCCAACAATAGTTCCGTTTTGTTGCTTGTCCCAAGCACCAATGCATTATAAGCAGACGAATAATCAAACAGCGTTATCATCCTCATTCTCGCAAATATATTCCCCATGCGCATCTTGTTTATCTCACCGCGCTGTTCTATATAAGCATCAGCAGGACCTGTAATGTCCGCAATCTCAGCATTGATATGCGTATCTTCAACAACCTTATGCGCATCATCAAGGCTATCCCGGCTTGATAGTTTATATGGCATCATTATTGCATAAACATTATCATGTCCCAAAGCCTCTTTTGCTATATAGGCGGATAGTGCAGAATCAATACCCCCGGATAAACCTAATACAACTTTAGAAAATCCGGCTTTAGTAACCTCATACCGTACAAATTCTATAAGATATTGCGATACTACGCTGCAGTTTATATTTAATTTATTCAGCAGTTTCATAATATGCCACACTCTTTTTTAAAGGCATAATCTCTTTTGCCCTTCTGTTTTCTTTTAAATCAATATCAGCAACAACCATTTCTTCCTTAAATAAGCCTGCTTCTTTTACTATACTGCCATTGGGATCTACACACAAAGAATTACCGAAAAATCCTACGCCGTCTTCAAACCCTACCCTATTTGAAAATAGAACAAAATTTGATGACAATCTTGCAAAATTCACACACATAGTTTTCCAAATTTCAGGTTTGATTTTATTATTGTCTGCCCAAAAAGGACTTGCAGACAATATGATTAAAATGTCTGTTTCCAATTTATCAACATAATTTTGGGCACTCAGATGAAACATATCCTCGCATATAAGCATAGAAACTCTGCCGTTGGCAGTATCAACAGCATCTATACTTTCCCCGCTTCTAAAATATCTGGATTCTTCAAACATTCCATAATCCGGTAGATGTACCTTTTTATAATTGTGGATAATATCCCCTTTTGAAAAATATAGGGCACTGTTATAAAAATACCCATTATCATACTGGTCATATCCTAAAACTATATCGATATTTTTGCTTTTTTCTTTAATATTATTAAATATTGCGCTGTCTCTACTCACGCCTGCATTTCTAACAATATCGCGCAGGCTGTATCCGCTCAATGCAAGTTCGGGAAACACGATTAAATCGCAATGCTCTTCATTTGCGTTATCAACATACTTCTCTATCTTTTTGATATTTTCCGTTACTGCGCCCAATATGGTATTAATTTGAGCTAATGCAATTTTCATATTTACTCCATTTTCATATTTATATCCACCCATACAGCATGATGGATTAAAGAGCCGCTTGATATGTAATCAACACCCGTACCTGCTATTTGACCAACATTATCTTCATTAATATTGCCGGAGGCTTCAAATATTACCTCACTGCCGAATTTATTCACAATGTTTTTCATGTCACGCGTTTTCATATTATCCAGCATGATTATATCAGCTTCAGCATTTATAGCTTGCTTCACCATATCCTCATTCAGACACTCCACCTCTATTTTTGCTGTAAACGGCACATTGCCCCTAACCAGTTCAACGGCCTTTTTAATGCCGCCTGCATCCTTTATATGATTATCCTTAATTAAAGCAGCATCAAATAAACCCATTCTATGATTTGTTCCTCCGCCTATTTTAACAGCATATTTCTCAAAAAAGCGAAATCCCGGCGTTGTCTTTCTCGTATCTACAATCTTAGTTTTATATCCTTTAAGCAGATCAACAAAACGTCTTGTTCTTGTTGCTATACCACTCATACGCTGCAGCATATTCAGACACACGCGTTCTACATAAAGCAGCGCATAATCTCTTGCTCTTACGCTTGCTATATATTCGCCTTTTTTAACCTCATTGCCGTCTTTCTTTAAATATTCTATATCACATTTTTCATCCATAGCGTTGAATAACGGTGCTATGAATATGGAGCCGGCCAAAATTAGATCCTCTTTAGCTTTTATTCTGGATACGGCAATCTTGCCGCTTGATATGGAGTCGGTAGTAATATCTGAAAAATATGCGTCCTCAAGCAGATAGGATTTTAGGGATTCCTGAACAAATATAGGATTCAATTTTAGTTCATCCCCGCTTAATGCTGACCATTTTTTTTATAGGTTCTTTTGCTTTTATCAATATATCCTCATCAAGCTTTATCTCATACTGTTCAAATTTTAAGGCATCCCTTAAATTCTCAATATGTGTTTTTTTCATATTCTCACAAATCGCATGACTGCCTATGATATAAAACTTTTTGTGCCTGTTTTTCTCATTCTGCTTTATTTCAAACAACAATCCCTCTTCAGTTCCTATTATAAACTCTTCATCATCATTTTCAGCAACATATTTTATAATGCCTGCCGTACTGCCTATGAAATCTGCACTGTCACGTATATCTTTGGGTGATTCGGGATGCACAGCCACCTTTGCATCAGGGTGCTTATCAAGCAAACTTTTCAGATCTTTGATGTTAAACGCTTCATGCACCAAACAGTATCCATCCCACAAATAAATTTCCTTCTCAGTTACCTGTTCCTTTACATAAGAACCCAAATTACGGTCCGGCACAAATAAAACCCTATCCTCTTTCAGACTTCTAACCACATTCACAGCATTGCCTGAGGTGCAGCAGATATCCGATACGCTTTTTACCTCCGCAGTCGTATTGACATATGAAACAACAACAGGGTTATTTAATTCCATCTTTTTCTTTAATACACTCTCAGCTGTTGCCATATCAGCAAGCGGACATCCGGCATCATAAACAGGCATAAGAACTTTTTTATCGGGCGATAAAATTTTTGCCGTTTCCGCCATAAATTTTACACCGCAAAAAACTATTATATCGGCATCCGTTTTTGATGCCTCTTGAGCCAAAGCCAATGAATCACCTCTGATATCTGCAATCTCCTGTATTTCATCTCTTTGATAGTAGTGCGCAAGTATCAAAGCATTTTTTTCTTTCTTGATCTTCTTAATCTCTTCCTTTGCATCCATAAAAAAAACCGCCTCAGTAAAATTAGATAAAAATATAATATTATACCTATAAAATCAAGATTTTTACTCAACTTGCCAACATTTGTATGATTTTACAGGAATTTTCCAGTGCGCTCACATTTGTGAGCGCGGCAAACAGTGTATCTGCATATGCAAACACACCGTGCCCCTTTGCTATAACAACTTGTTTTGACGGATAACTTTTAAAATAATCACTTATAACATTTTTTGCCTCAACCCATCTGCTGTATTTTATATCAACAACATCCACACTTCCCAAGAAAAGACTTCCTTCATAATCCAAAGGTTTAATATTTGTTTCTTTTAAAGATAATGCTATACAATTTACCGGATGCGCATGCACAATAGCTTTAGCAGACTCAATATTTTTATATATATTGACATGAACGGCCGCTTCACTTGATGCTGCGTTCCAGGTCACATCTTTTTCAAAAGCTATTTTAACTATGTCCTTTCCGCGCAGATTATATAAGCTTTTGCCTGTTTTTGTTATCCAAATACCATCTTTTGTTTTGACACTTAAGTTGCCTCCGGATGCATCAACCAAATGAGATAAAAACAGCATATCTCCGATACGCCTAAATTCGCTTATCATACTTCCTCCTTAAAACAATATATGCAGCTGTAATAATTAAGATAAAAATAAATATATAGATGTAGCTCTTATGAATCATCAGTTTTACAATATAAGGATTGTTGCCTGCAGCATATCCTATAAAAGCCAAAATACCGACCCATATACCTGCTCCCAACATAGTAAATACAGCAAATACAACAAGATTCATTTTTGCAACGCCTGCCGGCATGGATATATACTGTCTGATTCCCGGCAGCAGCCTGCCAATAAACGTGCTGATCGCACCATGTTTTTTAAAAAAACGTGAGGATGCTGCAATTGCTCTTTTGGATATGCCGATAAATTTACCGTATTTCATTAAAAATCTAATGCCAAATGTTTGCGATATATAATAGTTAAACAGCGCACCGAGTAAACTGCCGGATATACCGCTCAATATTACAAAATAGATATTCATGCTGCCCTTTGCGGATAAATATGCAGCGGGCGGAATCACAACTTCACTTGGAAACGGAAAAAATGTGCTCTCCAAAAACATCAGCACTACAATACCCGTATATCCCCAATGACCTATCGTCTGCAGCAGATAGTTAACAACTGTTTCAATCATTTTTTAATTCCTGGAGTCTTGAAAATAATTTATCTAATTTTTGCATCATTTCATTAAAATCACTTTCATGACCTTCGCTTTGTATATTTTTTATTTTCTTTTTTATCGATTGTATCTCAAATTGGTTCAAAAGATATAAAAATGATTTTCTCCTATCGTGCCGCTCCTCTATTTCCGTGCTGTCCTCTGAAAACAGTTTATAAACTATATTACGGTCATCTTCCTCTAAATTTTCTAAGAATCCCTGCAGCTCAAATTTTTCGCCGGATGAATACTTAGCCAAAAGACGCCTGTATATATCGCCGTATATGCCGTCAAAATATTCCGTAAAATCATTTTGATTCTTAATCCATGTAAATAACTCTATATCTTTCAGAAGATAACTTAAGAGCGCTTCCTCTTTGGTCAGTTTTTTATCTATTTGTCTGCTCTGTATCCGCTTTCTGCTGCCCGCTATTATATTTTCGGATATATTAAAAATACGTGATGTTTTTGATATATATGCAGCCTTTTTTATCGGATCTGATATAATATTAATAATTGATTTAATCTCATCTAATGCGTTAATTTTTTCCTGAGGGTTATCTATGTTGTACTTATTTTTTAGAAAATCTACAATATAATCAAAATATTCATCTGCATTCTTCAAACGTTCCTCATATGCATTTTTTGAGTGCTTTAAGATAAAACTATCCGGATCATCATCCTTATCTAAAATAACAGCATAGGCGTTTACATCGGATGAAAATATAATCGGAGCACTGCGCATCATAGCGCTGAAACCGGCTTTGTCGGAATCATAATTAAGATAAATTTTGTCAGTATATCGTTTAATAGCGGACAGATGATATTTGGACAGAGCCGTGCCCAACGTAGCAATAGCTGTATTAAATCCATTAGCCTGCAGACGCAGACAATCCATATAACCCTCCGTAACAATAAAATAGCCGGTATCCCTGACATATTTTTTTGCAATATCCAATCCGTACAGCACCTTCTGCTTAGAAAACAGTTTCGTTTCCGGCGAGTTCAAATACTTTGCCTTATCTTTGTCGCTGCCTATAACCCTTCCGCCGAATGCTATAATTTCACCGCCTGCATTCTTTATCGGGAATATAATCCTGTTCGTAAATCTATTATATATTCCATTTGTGCCCTTAACAAAAATTCCGCTCTGCAGTATTTCTGTTTCACTAAATTTTTCTCTTAATTTGCTATATAATGCGCTGTTTACCGGGGCATACCCTATTAAAAAATGATCTGCAATCGTTTGATTAATTTCTCTTTGTTCTAAATAATTAACAGCCGTTTTGGAATTTTTTAACGCATTATGAAAAAAATCAGCTGCAATTTTATGTATTTCAATAAGCGGATTGGATTCCTTTTGAAAATTTATATCAATTCCATATTGCTGAGAAAGCTCTCTGACGGCATCTAAAAATTCCAAATTTTCTATCTTCATATAAAATGTTATGGCATCACCGCTTGCACCGCATCCAAAACAATGAAAGAATTTGCCTTTCGGATTAACGGAAAATGACGGCGTTTTTTCAGAATGAAACGGGCACAGTCCAAAATAGTTTGCGCCTCTCTTATTTAAATGTACGTATCGCGATATTAGTTCAACTATATCTATCTTATCTTTTAATTCGTCTGTAATATTGCTCATTTAAACTCCACAGTTGTTGCGCCGTCTCCGCCTTCCTGCGGCAATGCAGGATGAAAATTTTTAACAAACGGATGAGATTTTAAGTTTTCTGCAACCATTTGGCGTAAAATTCCGCTGCCTATACCGTGCACAATTCTAACCTGCTTAAAAGACCCGCTGGCTGCATAATCTAAAAAGCGTATCAGTTCAATTTCAGCTTCATCACGCCGTTTGCCTATTATATTCAGCTCAAACATAGTTGTATCTTTTGCAGAATACATATCTATTTTATGCTTCTTTGTGAGTTTTTTGGTAATTTTGCTCGCCATTTTAGACGGAATTATCATACTCTTGCCATTAAGCTCCACCTTCAACCTGTTGTGTTTTATATCAACAACTATGCCCGTGTCTGCACCAAACTCAACTTCATCACCAACCTTAAATGATTGGCCGGACGGTATTTCTTCATTGCTGAACATATTTTTAGCTCTTTTTTTCACCTCATCGAGTTTTCTGTGTGCTTCGGATATATTCCGCTGTTTGATAAGCTGGGAGAGCTGCATCTGCATGTCTTTTATTAACTGCTCATACTGTTTTTTACTGTTTTGCTTTTCTATCTTTAACTTTTCCAGCAGCTGTTCTTTAGCGTCCTTTTCTTCAGATATAAGTTTATCATAATAGGATTTAGAGATGGCAAATTCCTTTTTCTTTTTCTCAAACTCATTCATCGTCTGCTCCATATCATACATGAGTTTGTTGAAAGTTGAATCATATTCTTTGTAAAAATTCGATGCAGCATCTATTATCTCATCGGGTAGAGCAAGCATATTTACTATATCAATTCCATAACTTTTACCTATACGGCCATATATCAAATTGTATGTGGGATACAGGTTTTTCTCGTTAAATTCAAATGCGGCAACCCTGAAATTTGAACTTTTGAGCATATGTGCCAGTTTTCTGTAGTGTGTTGTAGCAACCACCATACAGCGTGATCCGAAATAATTAACTGCAGCATACGCAACAGCCTCGCCCTCTTCCGGACTTGTGCCTGAGCCCACCTCATCCAATAAAACAAGGGAGTTTTTATCAATTTTTCCTGCAATTAATTTAATCTGCATTATCTTGGCGGAAAAACTGCTGAGTGATGCTTCAATGTCCTGTTCATCGCCGATTGAGGCATAAACGCCGCTTATCGGTCCTATTTTTACACTATCTGCAATTGGAGGAATAGCAGAATAGACACTCATTGCAAGCAGCCCTACGTTTTTTAAGAATACAGTTTTGCCGCCTGTATTCGGTCCCGTTATGATAAGTTTGTTATCCGAGCTTAAATCAATATCCGATCCTACTACACTATCCTTTTTTATATGCATCAAAATAGGATGTTTAACATTTTTTGCTAATATAGAACTTTTATCCGTCCATTCTACACTGCATGGACTGAATATTTTGTGATATCTGTATTTTGCAGCCTGCAGATCTAAAAACCCCAGCTTTTCTTCATTATATTTAAATTCACGGACATGCTTTCTGACCATATTTGTCAGTTCCGAGAGTATTTTTCTTATCTCTTTTCCCTCTTCCATGATAAGATTTTCAAGGGTATTGTTTCTACCATAAATATTATCCGGCTCTACAAAAAAATTGCCTGTTTTGGACATTTCAACAATACGCCCGCTTATATACTCCTTAAAATTCGCCTGCATAAGCAGCGTATAGCGTGAACGCTTTAAGAACACATTTGTATCAATAAGCACATTACGCACGCCGGAGTGCATAATATTCTTTAAAATACGTGTAATCTCATCTTTTAACTCCCTCATATGCACCCTTACCTCAAAAAGCTTTTCGGATGCCGTGTCTTTAATAAAACCATAATCATCTATACAGCGCCTTATTTTTTTATAAAGGTCGTCCAAAATATCAAATCCGATATACAATTCATATATATAATTTTCGTCGTGTTCTAAAAATTCTTTCTCAATATTGTTCAGCATCAAAAGAAAATTTCCTATTTTCTTTAACTCGTCAGGCGTCAACATTACAGTGTGCGAATCTTCTATAATTGAAGAGATAAATATATCATCCAATTGAGGCGCATCCCATTTATAAAAAAAATCTAAAAATTGATTAAAAATTAAAAAATTATTTTTCGCTTTATCCATATCAAATACGGGGTGCAGATCGTCAAGCGTTTTGCTGCCGTAAGTTGTCTGCACAAATTCAGCGATTATCTCTTTCAGCTTATCGTATTCTAAAATCACTTCATAAGACTTCACAAGAGTATAACTATATATATTTTTTTCAACTTAACAAGCAATGAATTGACAGCATACACCATTTTCCATACGCCTTTTTATCTAATGCGGGAGATAAAAGAACAATT
>CAZOGA010000043.1:5128-10520 GCA_964579095.1 uncultured Desulfurellales bacterium | reverse complement strand
ATAACTAAAGCAAAAGGAGGATTTACTAATGATGAATCTTTATATAAACCGGTATTCTTAGCATATAAGGATATAGAGAAAAAATGGGGAAAATCAATCTCAAACTGGGCTGAAATTATCTCTCAATTTTCCATTATTTTTAAAGACAGAATTAGTGGATATTTGAGATAAGATGGAATATGGTAGATATGTTGAATTATTGGTTTTACGCAAAGTATGGGGCGGGTCTCGAGGCAGTCAAAAATCTTCCTTTAGAGTTCAAAAACACTCATCCTAATATCTCTTGGAGAGAAATGGCCGGAATGAGAGATAAATTGATAAAAGTGAATTATGAAAAAGAGAAATAATCCTGAAGATAATCAAGGCTGTCTTACAATCTTACAAACTTAGAGAAAACATTTTCTGCGTCTTTTCTATCTGCATAAATCGTTATTTTCACAAAGCTACTTAGAAACTCTTTTTTGCCTATTTTAAAACCATGCTTCTTTGACAGATATTCAAAAGACTTAAGATTGCTGTATTCAATATCAAAACATAAATTTTCGGCGTTATGGAAAGTTTTCAATTCAGCCTTTTTTATAACACCGAGTGCCGAGCTTGAATATGCTCTTATGAGGCCGCCTCTGCCGAGCAGTATGCCTCCAAAATATCTTATTGTAAAAACTGAACAGTTTACAATATTGTTTTTGGCCATAGCATTCAGCGTCGGATTGCCGGCTGTATTCCTCGGTTCTTTGTCATCTGTGAATTTTTCATACAGTATGCCGTTTTTGTAGAATCTATATGCATAAACTATATGATTCGCTTTTTTGTGCTCTTGTTTTAATGTGTGTATGATTTTTTTGAGTTGATCAATATGATTAAACGGGGTTAATATTGAGATGAATCTTGATTTTTTTGTTTCAAACTCAAATTGAAAGCTGTCTTCTACGAAATATTCAGCTGCCATAGAAGAAAGTATAGCATATAGATGTGTATTGTAAAACAGATTTGGCACTTTTCCTGATCCTGGCTTGACTTTTTTCTGATATCTGATATATTAGATATCAGAAGGAGTAGTTAAAATATGAATGGCGTGCTTACAAAGTCTTTAAGAGAGCAGGTTTATGAATATCTAAAAAAAGAAATAAATTCAGGAAAAATCAAAAAGGGAGATTTTATAAATATAAACAGCATAAGTGAGCATCTCGGCATAAGTAAAACACCTCTGCGCGATGCGCTGCTTCAGCTTGAGATAGATGGTTTCGTCAAAATTTTGCCGAGAAGGGGCGTCATCGTAAATAGTCTTGGAATTAAAGATATAAAAAATTGCTATGAAATTATAGGTGCGCTTGAGTGTTCCGTTTTGTCATCGTTGAGTGATGTCTTGAAAGAAAGTGATATAAACAGGATGGGACAATTCAATCAAAATATGAAAGAAGAGCTTCTAAACAGCAATTTTGATAAATATTACAAAAACAATCTTGAATTTCACAATGTATATCTTAAACTATCTGCAAACAGCCAACTTAAGAAAACCGTGAATACACTGAAACAGAGGCTTTATGATTTTCCCCGCAACAGAGAATATGTCGCGGAGTGGGAAATTAACTCAGCAAAAGAGCACGATGAGATTATCAGGCTTATAAAATCCGGTGATTTTAAATCTGCCGGTGATTTTATTAAGGATGTGCACTGGTCATTTAATGTTCAAAAAAAGTATATAGAACAATATTATTTTAAGGATAACAGATGAAAGGCATAGTTTTTGATATCAAACGATATTCAATACACGACGGCCCCGGTTTGAGGACAACCGTATTTTTAAAGGGGTGTCCTTTGAGATGTGCCTGGTGTCATAATCCTGAAAGTCAAAAATTAGAGCCGCAGATTGTCTATTATAAAGAAAAATGTATAGGCTGCTTGACATGCAGGGATGTTTGCAGATTCAACGCTGTCGATGTCTCGGAAAATGGAATCAGTATAAATAAAAACTGCACAATGTGCGGTGAGTGTGCTGAAAATTGCCCGACAAATGCATTGGATATTATAGGCAGAGAGTATGAAGCGCAGGAGCTTGCAGATGAAATTTTGAAAGATGAATTATTTTTTAATGCAGGCGGCGGTATAACAATTTCAGGCGGAGAACCTTTTGTCCAAAAAGAGTTCTTGTTTGAATTGCTGGATATTATAAAGCAAAGAAGAATCCATATTGCGCTTGATACAACAGGATATACAGATGAAGAATTGATTTTAAAAGCAGCAGAATATACGGATCTGTTTTTGTATGATTTGAAGCATATGGACAGCTTAAAGCATAAACAGTACACCGGCGTATCAAATGAAAAAATCTTAAATAACTTAAAATCAATAAGTGCTTACGGTGCAAAAATTGCAATAAGGATACCAATCGTTCCCTCAATAAACGACAGTTATGAGAATATGAAGCAGACAGCTGAATTTATATCGCAGCTCAAGGGTATAATTTCTGTGGATCTTCTGCCCTACCATGATATGATGGCTGATAAATACAAAAGACTGAAAATGCCGTTTTTAATGGGAAGTATAAAAAAACCAGAAGATGAAAAAATGGAAGAATTAAAAAAAATGTTTGAAGACTACGGTTTTTTAGTAAACATAGGAGGCTGACTATGAAAGAAGATAAAAACAGCTGCAAGATTTTAGACTACACGCATATTGTTAAAGAAGAAAGAGGAATGAACGATAGAATAAAAAAGCTGAGAAAACAGAGCATCGAGGCGCAGGAAATCATATCCAATGAGAGGGCAGAGCTGCTTACTGAATTTTATAGAAACTCCCTTGACGAATCTATTCCCGTAAAAAGGGCTAAATCGTTTAAATATATACTTGAAAATAAAAAACTATGCGTAAATGACGGAGAGCTGATTGTCGGTGAGCGTGGAGAAAAACCAAAAGCCACACCTACATATCCTGAAATTACACTGCATTCTATTGATGATTTAAAGATTTTAAACAATAGAGAAAAGGTGTCATATAAAGTTTCAGATAAGGTGTTTGAAACTTATGAGAATAAAATTATACCTTTCTGGCAGGGTAAAACGATAAGAGAGATGATTTTTAGAGAGGTCGATGACAATTGGAAGGATGCGTTTGAAGCCGGTATATTTACCGAGTTTATGGAACAGCGCGCGCCGGGACATACAGTGCTGGACGGCAAAATATATAAAAAAGGTATGATTGATTTTATAGATGAGATAGATGATTCTATATCTGAACTTGATTATGAGCACGACAATGAGGCATTTGACAAAAAAGAAGAACTTAAAGCTATGAAAATAACTGCCGGGGCTTTAATAAGTTTTGCAAATCGCTATGCCGAAAAGTTGAGACAGCTTGCCGGAGAGACAGCAGATAAAAATAGAAAAAAAGAGCTTATAAATATGGCTGAAATATGCGAATATGTTCCTGCGCATGCCCCGCGCACATTTCATGAGGCGCTTCAGCACTACTGGTTTATACACCTCGGCGTAATTACAGAGCTAAACGGCTGGGATTCATTTTCTCCAGGTAAGCTTGATAAACACCTTTATCCATTTTACAAAAACGATTTAAAAACAGGCGTATTGACAAAAGACGGCGCAAAAGAGCTGCTTGAGTGTTTCTGGATAAAATTTCACAATCATCCCGCACCGCCTAAGGTTGGCGTAACAGCTGAGGAAAGCAGCACGTATACGGATTTTGCTCAAATCAATATAGGCGGTGTAAAAGAAGACGGCTCGAACAATGTCAATGAACTTTCATATATTCTGCTTGATGTCATAGAAGAAATGAGGCTTGTTCAGCCGAATGCCTCTGTTCATATAAGCAAGAAAAACCCGGATAGTTTTGTGAAAAGGGTGGTTGAAGTTGTAAAAACGGGGTTTGGGCAGCCTTCAATATTTAACTCAGATGCTGTTATCCAGGAACTTTTGAGACAAGGAAAAAATATCACGGATGCGCGCTGCGGCGGAACAAGCGGGTGTGTTGAATCGGGAGCCTTCGGCAAAGAAAATTACACATTAACGGGATATTTCAATATACCGAAAGTGCTTGAAATAACAATAAACAACGGTGTTGATCCAAGAACCGGTAAAACAATAGGTTTGGAAACGGGTAAATTTGAGAACTTCAGCAGCTTTAATGAATTTTTTGATGCTTTCAAAAAACAGATGCATCACTTCATCGATATAAAAATAAAGGGCAATATCACAATAGAAAGGATATATGCAAAGTATATGCCTGCTGTGTTTTTGTCTGTTATTATTGACGATTGTATCAAGAATGGTAAAGACTACAATACAGGCGGCGCAAGATATAACTCATCATATATTCAGGGTGTCGGAACAGGCACGATAACAGATGCTTTAAGTGCAGTAAAACAAACGGTTTTTGAGGATAAGATATTCACAAAAAAACAGTTCAAAAATATGCTTGCGGAAAACTTTAAAGGGTACGAAAAGGAAAGGCAGATTCTGCTTAACAAAACTCATAAATACGGCAATGACGATGACTATGCAGACAGTTTGATGAAAGATGTTTTTGAGGACTATTTCAAATATATAGATGGAAGAAAAAATTATAGGCAGGGGCAGTTTAGAATAAATATGCTGCCTACAACTGTTCATGTATACTTCGGATCGGTTTTAACGGCAAGCTCCGACGGCAGAAAAGCATTTGAACCTATATCCGAAGGCATATCACCTGTTCAGGGAATGGATAAAAACGGACCAACAGCAGTCATAAAATCAGCATCAAAGATGGATCACATAAAAACAGGCGGAACACTTTTGAATATGAAATTTACACCTGATCTGTTAAAGGATGAAAAAGGAATGGATGCCGTATGCAGGCTGATAAGGACATACTTTAGGCTTGATGGACACCATGTTCAGTTCAACGTTGTCGATGCTGAAACGCTGAAAGATGCTCAAAAGCACCCTGAAAATTATGGTGATTTAATAGTGAGAGTTGCAGGATACAGCGATTATTTTGCTCATTTAAACGAACAGCTGCAGAATGAAATTATAAGAAGAACAGAACACGAGGCCGTGTAGGCTGAAAAAATTAAATCTTAAACAAATTTAAGTTGCGGGTCTGTTACAGAACATATTCTCGAATGATTTTATGATATCTACGATAAATTTATTGTAAGGCGTTTCTATTTTATGTTTCTTAGCCAAATTTACCACGATGCCGTTGAGTGAGTCAATCTCCGTTTTTCTTTTATTTCTCAAATCCTGCAGCATAGAGGATCTGTGAGAGCGTGTAGATGGTATAAACTTGCTGTAAAATATCTTTTTATAATCATCAGCCGTCTCGTAAAATGTGGAATATCCGTTTAACTTCATGACATTATAAATTTCATCTATTATTGTATCCATTATCTTTTCTG
>CAZOGA010000043.1:0-5028 GCA_964579095.1 uncultured Desulfurellales bacterium | reverse complement strand
ATTTTCAAGCATTTCGCAGCTGACGTAAAAAGATTCATCAAATTTTCTATAACATCTGGCTTTTTTAATTAATTCTTCTATCATAATACCTCTGGAAGTATTTCGTATTTTTGATATCTTGTTTACAAAACAGAGGACAGTATTGCCGCCGATAAGACATACTTATCACTTGAGTTATAAGTTTTTATTACATAGAAATTTTTACTTACAGCCCAATATTCCCTTTTGTATCTACCCTGCAATGCAATAATTTTCGCTTTTGAACTGCTGCCGCATTTTTCAGTGAATATAACGCCGAGTTTTTTAAAATAAGCAATAGTATGGAAATTATTATCTATATGATGTGTAAGTTTTTCGGGTATATGCACCTTTATTGCAGTAAATAAACGGCTGTCCCATCCATGTGATTTGAGAAAATTTGCTGCAGAACCCACGGCATCGGAAACGCTTTCGTCTAAATTTATTTTATTGTCATTATCAAAGTCCACTGCATATTTTAATATATTTGACGGCATAAATTGCGGAATGCCTATTGCTCCGGCATATGAACTTGTTATCTTAAACGGATTTAATTTATAATCATAGGTATAGACGATAAAATTTTCCAGTTCACTTCTAAAAAAAGTGCTTCTTTGGGGGTAGTAAAAAGCCAGTGTATAAAGAGCATTCAATGCTTTGTATTTATTTTTGTAATGTCCGTAATTGCTCTCTATACCCAATATTGCGGCAATGAGTTTGGGGTTAACGCCATAGCGTTTGTAAGATAACCGCAGACATTTTTTATATTTGCCGAGAAATAATTTTCCCTCTTTAATTCTATTTTTATTTACAAAAAACTTTTTATACACATACCAGTCAACCTTTTCTTTTGGTGATTTTATTGAATCTATGACAGATTCCTGAAAATGCGCCGCAGATAGAGTGTTTATTGTGTATTTCACCGGTATTGAATATTTTTTATGTAAAGTGTATGCCATATTTTGTAAACCCACAGGCACGGCATAAGCTGTCAGGGAACAGAGAAAAATTGCGGATGATAAAACAGATGATATCTTTTTATTATTGAAAAAATCTAACACATCTATACACCGCCTAAATAATTCTCTCCCAAACATATAAGACGATAATATACACTGTTTTAACTTACTTGCAAATATTAATTTAATACATATAATGAATGCGTTTATGAGGAGGTTGACGTAGAGCAAACGATTGGTCATTCGACGGAAGATTTTATCTGTAAAACACAGGCAAGAAGCGGATATATTTCATACACGGGATGCAGAGATGCTTTTAAATGCAGCATATAGAATGTTTGATATATTCAGTCTATAAAATCGTTTTGAAATTTAATAAGAGATATATTGAAAAATAAATTTTTGATGAAAGATGTATATTTTATTGATACAGTATTTTCTTGCCAATAATAACTTTGTGAGGAAAAGTAAAGATTATGAAAACAGCCGAGAAATTTGAGAATTTGGGTTTATCTGAAAATGTTTTAAAAGCTATAGCGAAAAAGGGTTTTGAAGAACCAACGCCGATACAGGAAAAAGTTATCCCGATTTTGCTGAAAGGCAATATAGATATAGTAGGTCAAGCTGAAACGGGAACGGGGAAGACGGCAGCATTTGGACTGCCTCTAATAGAAAGACTGGATGAGAAATCAAAGAATATACAAACATTGATATTAACTCCGACGAGGGAATTAGCCATTCAGATTTCAGAAGAACTTAATTCTTTAAAGGGTAAAAAAAGGTTAAAGATACTGCCTGTTTACGGGGGACAATCCATAGAGCTGCAGTTCAGACAATTAAAATACGGCGTTGATATTGTTGTCGGTACGCCGGGCAGGATATTAGATCATATACGCAGAGGCACCATAAATTTTAAGGAAGTTTCATACGTTGTTTTGGATGAAGCTGATGAAATGCTTAATATGGGGTTTATTGAGGATGTTGATGAAATCTTAAAACACACCAAACAAGATAAGCGTATGATGCTGTTTTCGGCAACTATGCCTAATGAAATATTGAGAATAGCGAAAAAACACATGGGAGAATATGAACTCATAAAAACCCAAACACAGCATTTAACAACTGATTTAACCGAACAAATTTACTTTGAGGTTTCAAATTCGGATAAGTTTGAGTCTCTTTGCCGCATTATAGATATACAGAAAGAAATTTACGCCTTGATATTCTGCAGAACGAAGGTTGATGTCGATACTTTGGCGAACAAATTGTCAGACAGAGGATATGATACACTTGCACTGCATGGAGATATGTCTCAAAATATGCGCGAACGTGTATTGAATAAATTTAAGCACCGTAAGTCCAATATTCTTGTCGCAACAGATGTGGCTGCGCGCGGTATAGATATAGAGAATCTAACGCATGTAATTAACTATTCCATACCTCAAGATGTTGAATCGTATATACATAGAATAGGCAGAACGGGCAGGGCAGGCAAAGAAGGCATAGCAATAACATTTGTAACGCCTAATGAATATAGACGGCTGGTCTATATGGCAAGGTCTGCCAAGATCAACATTAAAAAACAGGAAATTCCCAAGGTCGGCGATATTATCAGCACGAAAATATTGAGGATACAGTCTGAAATTGATCATATAATAGAATCAGATGAGCAAAAAGATTTTGAATACATAGCAAGAATGCTTATTAATGAACATCCTGAAACTGAAATCATTGCTGCGTTATTGAAATATGCATTCGGTGATGAGCTTGATGAGAAAAGTTATCGGCGTATTAGAGAAGTTTCTGTGGATACGTATGCTAAGTCAAGATTATTCGTAGCATTGGGCAAAGATGATGGCATGACGCTCAAAAAATTAGTTGATTTTATAAAACAGCAGACGGGCGTAGAGGGCAGAAACATAAAAGAGGTCAGAATATTTGATGAATTTTCTTTCATAACTGTTCCTTTTGAAGAGGCGGAAATCATTTTGGAAACATTTAAGAGAAATAAAAAAGGCAAAAGATCAATTGTATCAAAAGCTAAGGAGAGACGCGGCAGTGGACAGAATAAAAAATAACAATATTAGAAATATAGCGATTATAGCGCATGTTGACCATGGCAAGACCACGCTTGTGGATTCAATGTTTAGACAGAGCGGTGTTTTTAGAGAAGGACAAGTTGTTCAAGATAGAGTTCTTGACAGTATGGATTTGGAGAGAGAACGCGGCATTACCATAGCTGCCAAAAATTCATCGGTTGTATGGAATGGAGTTAAGATAAATATTGTAGATACACCCGGGCATGCAGATTTCGGAGGAGAGGTGGAAAGGGCGCTTTCTATGGCTGATGGTGCTATACTGCTTGTCGATGCGGCGGAAGGGCCGCTTCCGCAAACACGCTTTGTTCTAAAAAAAGCGTTTGATTCCAACTTAAAAATAATTGTTGTGATAAATAAAATAGACAGAAAAGATGCAAGAGCAGATGAAGTGCTGGATGAGATATATGATCTGTTTATAGATCTTGATGCTACGGACGAACAATTGGATTTCCCTGTTCTCTATGCAATAGGCAAACAGGGTATTGCTAAGAAAACAATCGACGGCAGTGAGAAAGACTTGAGCGCCTTGTTTAATTCTATATTAAGCGAGATACCTGCTCCAGCATATGAAAGCAATGATTTTCAGATGCTTGTTTCTGACCTTGGCTATTCCGACTATTTGGGAAGACTTGCAATAGGCAAGATATTTAACGGACATATAGCAAAAAATGATGCTATTGTTTGTATCGATAAAGATAAAAACAGAAAAAGTATAAGTATTTCGCAAATTCAAACATATGACGGCATAAAATTAAAGAGCGTGGATAAAGCAAAAGCCGGAGATATTATCGTTTTATCTGGTATAGATGATGTTGAAATAGGTGATACCATATGTTCTACAAACGTGGAGGAGCCGCTGAAAAGAATCATTGTTGATGAACCTACAGTATCCATGAAATTCAGCGTTAATACATCGTATTTTGCAGGCCAGGAAGGCAAAATAGTGCAGTCTCGAAAAATTGGGGAAAGGCTGTTCAAAGAAACGCTTAACAATGTTGCTATAAAGGTTGAAGAATCAAAGGAAAAGGACAGCTTTATTGTTAAGGGCAGGGGCGAATTCCAAATGATTATCTTAATAGAGGAAATGAGGCGTGAAGGATTTGAACTATGCGTAAGCCGGCCCCATGTAATATATAAATATGTCAACGAAAAAAAATTAGAGCCTATAGAATATCTGTTTATTGACTGCCAGGAAGATTTTCTCGGCATTGTAACTGAAAAATTATCTCTGCGTAAAGGGAAAATGATCAATCTTGTGAATAAAGGCAAAGGTAGAGTGAGGCTGGAGTTTCTTATACCATCCCGTTCATTAATCGGATATAGAGATGAATTTTTAACGGATACCAAAGGCACGGGAATAATTAATGCTTATTTTGAAAAGTATGATGAATATGCCGGAGATATTCCTATGCGTTTCACCGGATCGATAATATCTGACAGAGAGGGCGTGACCGTTCCTTATGCTCTATTTAACCTGCAGCCCAGGGGTCAGCTGTTTGTTGAACCGGGAGATAGAGTTTATGAAGGGATGGTTGTGGGCGAACACAATAAAGACAGAGATATAAGTGTAAATCCATGCAAAGAGAAAAAATTGTCCAATATGAGAGCAGCGGGCAGAGATGATAACATTATTTTAGCACCCATAAAACATATGACGCTTGAAAAAGCCGTCCATTTTATTAAGGATGATGAAATGGTTGAAGTAACACCTAAAACGATACGTATAAGAAAAACTGAGCTATCCGCGCAAAAAAGAAAGGTGCTCGGACATACTAAAAATAACAGCTAATTTAAGTTACATACTACCCCAAGAAATTCAAACAGCAACATTGAATTTCTTGGGGAAAAACTTATGACCAAACATATAACATATATTTAACACCGTGTCCTCGGAAAGCAGGTAAAAAAGTGCTGTGTAGAGCTGCAAGAAAAATGGAGTAAAAAATACTCTT
>CAZOGA010000042.1:0-10811 GCA_964579095.1 uncultured Desulfurellales bacterium | reverse complement strand
TCCGAGAAAGAGAAAGAAAATATTTTAAAGGATGCACAGGCTGCTGCAGAAAGAGTTAAAGCCGGCATAGAAGAGGAAGAAATGATGCTGTTAAATAAAGCCAAAAGACACCTGCTTGACGCAATTACCAGTGAAGCGTTGTCGTCATTGAGTAAAAAATTCAGCAATTTAGATCTTAAAGATCATCAGAAAATACATAAGAAATATATTAATTTTATAGGGGGCAGTGCATCATGATTGATAGGAGGATTGCTTTAAGATATGCGCGTGCTTTATACGGTTTATGTATAGATAAAAAGTTGCAGCTTGAGAAGATGGTAAAGGATTTTGGAAAGATTACAGCAACTCTTAATGCAAATCAGGAACTTTTTAATATACTTAAAATAACAGCTATACAACCTTCGAAAAAAGTTAATATAATCAACGACCTGTTTCAAAACGAAGTAAATGAAAATTTGTTGAATTTTATAAGTTATGTAATTTCAAAAGACAGATCCGGCATTATAGAAGGCATATGTGAGATATTTGAAGAATTGGTCAATAAATCCAAAAACAGGATACATGCAGTTGCAACAAGTGCTGTAAAATTAGATGAATACGAAAGACAACTGCTGAAAAAAGCATTTGAGCATAAGCTGAATAAAACAATGGATTTTTCTTTTATGGTTGATAATAGTTTAATCGCAGGCATTGTAGTCCAGATAGGAGATATTGTGTATGACGGAAGTCTAAAGTCTTATATAGAAAATATTAAACACAGACTATTAAGGTTAGCTGTTTAAAATAAGGAGGTTATAGATGCAAATTGGGGCTAGCGAAATTAGTGAAATTATAAAAAAAGAAATAGAAAACGCCGAAGAATTCATTGATGTCAGTGAAGTTGGAAGTGTTTTAAATGTTGGAGACGGCATTGCAAGAGTATATGGGCTCAATAATGTTATGGCTAATGAACTTGTGGAATTCGAAAACGGAACCAAAGGAATAGCTCTAAACTTGGAAGAAGACAATGTTGGTGTTATAGTTCTGGGCGAATATGAAAATATAAAAGAGGCGGATAAGGTCAAAAGAACCAAAAAAATATCCGAGGTGTCCGTCGGTGAAGCTCTTGTGGGAAGAATTGTAAATGCATTGGGTGAGCCTATAGACGGCAAAGGCCCAATCACAAGCGAGCATCATAGAAGAATAGAAATTAAAGCTCCGGGAATAGTTCAAAGACAGCCTGTTACCGAACCTTTGCAAACCGGCTTAAAAGCAATTGATGCCATGATACCTATAGGAAGAGGACAGAGGGAGCTTATAATAGGCGACAGACAAATAGGTAAAACACAGATTGCGCTTGATACCATAATAAATCAGAAGGATACTGACGTTTACTGCATTTATGTTGCTATAGGGCAGAAGCGCTCAAGTGTGGCGCGTATGCAGGCGCAATTAGAGGAAGCCGGGGCAATGGAGTATACGACAATTGTTGCCGCCACAGCATCTGATCCTGCGGCATTACAGTATATCGCACCATATACCGGCGTTACTATGGGGGAATATTTTAGGGACAACGGCAAGCATGCATTAATTATCTACGATGATTTAAGTAAACACGCTCAGGCATACAGACAGGTATCGCTGCTGCTGCGCAGGCCTCCCGGAAGAGAGGCATACCCTGGTGATGTATTTTATCTTCACTCCAGATTATTGGAGCGCGCTGCCAAATTATCAGATGCATTAGGCGGAGGTTCTTTAACCGCTTTGCCTATCATTGAGACACAAGCGGGCGATGTTTCTGCATATATTCCTACAAATGTCATATCCATAACAGACGGTCAGATATATTTGGAAACTGATCTATTCTATGCAGGCATAAGACCTGCTGTTAATGCCGGTATTTCCGTTTCAAGAGTTGGCGGAGCAGCTCAAATAAAAGCTATGAAACAAGTAGCCGGAAGTCTAAGGCTTGCGCTTGCTCAATACAGAGAACTTGCTGCATTTGCACAGTTTGGAAGTGATCTGGATAAAGCAACATTGAGTCAATTGAATAGGGGCGCAAGATTGACGGAGATATTAAAGCAACCGGCCTTTCAACCGCTATCCGTTGAAAAAGAAATAGCAATTATTTATGCGGGCGATGAAGGATTTCTGGATGACGTTGATATTGCTTCAATAAAAAAGTATGAAATAGAGTTGTACAAGTTTTTAGAGGCTCAGCATCAGGATCTTATTGATGAGCTTAAAGAAAAGAAAAAAATTGACGATAATGTTAAACCGAAATTGGACAAAGCATTGGAAGATTTTAAAAAAATATTTAAACCTTAAAGCGGGTATATTATGGCTGTTAGTACAAAAGACATTAAAAGAAAAATAAGCAGCATACATAAAACGCAACAAATTACACGTGCCATGAAGATGGTTGCGGCTGCCAAATTAAAAAAGGTTCAAGATACCACAATACAATTTAGACCATATATGATGATGCTGGAGCAAGTAACATCTGCTTTGATATCATCTGCATCGCCGACAGAACATCCGCTTATACTATTTAGAGACGTAAAGAACGTAGATGTGGTTGTCGTTACCTCTGACAGAGGTTTATGCGGCGCCTTTAACCATAACGTTTTAAAAGAAACGGAAAACTTCATAAACAGCAAACTTGGCGGAAAAAATGTTAGTTTAACAATTATAGGTAAAAATGCCTATAACTATTTTAAATTTAAGGGCATAAAACCGAAAAATGTTTATTTAAATATCTCAAAAGATAAACCGAAGCACTCTAATGCTATAGAAATAGCAGATAAGCTTATTGAAAATTATATAGGAGAAAATACAGATGAAGTATATATCGTATATAACTCTTTCATAAATATTTTACTTCAAAAAACCAAGATTAAAAGAATTTTACCTGTAGCATTTGAAGATTCCGTGAGCTTGAAAAATATTGTTGAAAGATTTTCATTTGAGCCAAGCAAGGAAGATGTTTTGAATAAACTGCTGCCGGAATATGTGCATATTAGCATATATAATGCAATGTTGGAATCTTTAACGGGGGAATATGCGGCCAGAATGACTGCCATGGATGCCGCGACAAATAATGCGAATAATATGATAAATGAACTTACGTTAGAATTTAACAAAGCAAGGCAGGCAGCTATTACAAGAGAACTGATAGAAATTACAACCAGCATAGAAGCTATGAAATAAAAAGGGAATATAAGGAGTTTGTATATGGAAGAAAAAGGAAAAATTATTCAGGTTATAGGGGCGGTAGTTGATGTTGAATTTGAAACCGGATCTTTGCCCACCACATATACCGCATTAAAAATTCCGAAAGAATCAATAGAAGGTGCAACATCAGATTTAATACTTGAAGTATCACAGCATTTAGGGGAAAGAAGGGTAAGAACAATAGCCATGGATTCTACAGACGGATTAATTAGAGGCATGGACGTTATAAATACCAATGAATATATAACAACGCCGGTAGGTGAACCGACGCTGGGAAGAATTATGAATGTTGTCGGCGAACCTGTGGATGAAATGGGAAAAATAGAGACAGATGTAAGGTGGCCTATTCACAGAGCGGCTCCATCTTTGGAAGAACAAGCTATATCAAGTGATATGTTTGAAACCGGTATTAAGGTTATTGATCTTCTTTGCCCATACTCAAAAGGAGGAAAAACAGGTTTGTTCGGGGGAGCAGGTGTTGGCAAAACCGTTCTTATTATGGAACTGATACATAATGTTGCCATGCATCATGGCGGATACTCAGTATTCTGTGGTGTTGGTGAAAGGACAAGGGAAGGCAACGATCTGTGGAATGAGATGAAAGAGTCCGGCGTTTTAGATAAAGCGGCTTTAATATATGGGCAGATGAATGAACCGCCCGGCGCCAGGGCAAGGGTCGGTTTAACGGGATTAACAGTGGCTGAGTATTTTAGAGATGAGAAAAACCTTGATGTTTTAGTTTTTATAGATAATATATTCAGATTTACACAGGCGGGAAGTGAGGTTTCAGCACTGCTCGGAAGAATACCTTCTGCTGTTGGATATCAGCCTACATTGGGCACGGATATGGGTGAACTGCAGGAACGTATTACATCTACCAAAAATGGATCAATTACATCTGTGCAGGCAATTTATGTTCCGGCAGATGACTTAACAGACCCGGCGCCTGCAACAACATTTTCGCACCTTGATGCAACTACGGTTTTATCAAGAAAGCTAACTGAGTTAGGTATATATCCTGCCGTTGACCCGCTTGATTCAACATCAAAAATATTGAGTGCAGACGTTGTTGGAGATGAACATTACGCTGTAGCAAGAAATGTTCAGGAGATTTTGCAAAGATATAAAGAGCTGCAGGATATTATAGCAATATTGGGAATGGAAGAATTGAGCGAGGAAGACAAGCTTACGGTTAACCGGGCAAGAAAAATTCAGAGATTCCTATCGCAGCCTTTCTTCGTTGCAGAACAATTTACCGGAATGAGCGGCAAATATGTAAGTGTGAAAGATACTATAAAAGGATTTAAGGATCTAATAGACGGTAAATATGATGATATACCTGAACAGGCATTTTACCTTGTTGGAACCATGAATGATGTTTTAGAGAAAGCAAAAACTCTAACTTAGGAGATCAATATGGCAAAAATGCAATGTGTTATAGTTTCTCCTGAGGAGGAAAAATTTAACAAAGAGGTAGATTATATAGATGCTCCGGGTATCAGCGGTGAATTCGGCGTACTCTGCGGGCATGAGCCATTTTTAACAACACTCCGGATAGGCATAGTAAAGGTCAAGAATGGCGAAAGCGACATACAATCTTTTCTCGTGATAGGCGGATATTTTCAAGTTGAAGAAAATAAAGTTATAGTTATTGCAGATGAAATATACACAAAAGAAGATATTGACTTAAAAGATGCCAAGAAAAAGGCAGATGAATTCAAAAATAAATTGAATGCTCTGAAATTTACGGACGAAAATTATGATAAAACCAAGCAGAAATATGATAAATATAAGTATATGGTTGAGTTAGCTTCATAGGGGATTATGTAATGAGCAGTTATTTTGGTTTTGAACATATAGGATCTGTTGCCGTATTTGTCCTTATTATTTTGGGGATAATGTCTGTGGCATCATGGACTTTAATTATATATAAGTGGATATTATTTAGGTCAATATTGAAAAAAAATAGTAAATTCCTAAATTATTTTATACAAAATCCCGATAAAAGCAGCGGCTTGGCAAGAGTGGCACAATCAAATGAATCTTTGGTTTCCAATATATATATATTGGACCAAAGATCATACGCATCAGCAGCTACATTTTTAGACACAATAACAAAAAGTATGGAATCAGGGTTTTCCTGGATATCTTCCATAGGAGCAACATCGCCGTTTATAGGCTTGTTTGGTACGGTATGGGGAATTATAAACGCTTTCTCCAATATAGGAGCAGCAGAATCAGTCAGCATAGCTACTGTTGCGCCAGGTATATCTGAAGCGCTGATAACAACAGCAGCAGGAATATTCGTGGCTGTACCTGCGGTCATAGGATATAATTTGCTGCATACAAGTTTCTCTTCCATTATTAGAGAAATGGAAAGTTTTTTAGAAACAATAGAACGTGAGAAAAATAAATAATTCGAAAGTATTTTCAGATATCAATATAACCCCGCTTGTAGATGTGGTATTGGTGTTGTTAATTATTTTTATGGTTACAACACCAATGCTTGTGAAAGGCATAAAGGTGAATTTGCCCAAGACTTCATCATCCAAGTCAGATATAAACAAAAAAGATATAGTAATATCCGTCAATAAACACGGGAAATATTATATAGATAAAACATTTATGACAAAAAAAAGTTTGCTGATTTTCTTAAAAGATCACAAAAATAAAAATGTTGTTATAAATGCGGATAAAAGCGTGTCATATGGATTGGTTGTAAATATCATAGATATGGCAAAATCAGCAGGAATTAATAGGGTAGGTCTTGCTACACAGCCTAAAAAATGAAATTTGCAAGCCTGTTACTATCTATTGCTGTACATATTCTGATCGCAGTCTTTTTTTATCTTATTGTTTCATATGAACACAGAACTATAAAAACACCGGCGAAAATATATTCGGTTAATCTAATAGCATACCAGAAACACAAAAAAAAGGTTATACAGATCAAAAAAACTGCCGTAAAAAAGCCAAAACAAAAAGTAAAAATAAAACCGAAAATTAAGAAAAAGGTTCCAAAAATAATTACTCATAAAGCCAAACCAAAACTTAAGCCTAAGCTTAAAAATAGTCTACACAAAAAAAGAATAGAAAAGAAAATAAAGCAGATGCGCAGTATGGAAATGAGAGAAAAAGTTGAAGCGGCTATAGAAAATATAAAGAAAAAGTTAAGTAGAAATTCATCAGACAAATTAAAAGCGCAGGCTGCACATAAATATGGAGATCTTATTAGCCAAATTATACATTCTAATTGGTACATAGATACAAGTTTGATCAAGAATAAGCATTTCATAGCCGATCTAAACATAAGACTTGACTACAAAGGCAATATAATTTATATAGGTGTTGTGAAACACTCAGGAAATGATTATTTTGACAGCAGCACAATTAATGCGGCAAGAAGAAGCGATCCGTTGCCTAAGCCGCCTGTAAACCTGCTGAATAACGGATATATAGAATTTGTCGTGAATTTTGACAGCAGGGAAAAATTATGAAACGAATACTATTTTTTGTGCTGTTTGTATTTTTTATTAGTTCTACAAGTAAATCTGCCGTATTCGAACTTACAATAAATAATCCTAATTACAAACCGACAAGTATAGGCTTATGGGGTTTCAAGGCAGATAAGAAAGATGCTGAAATAGCAGAGAAAATCAAAAAGGTAATTATAAAAGATCTTGACATATCAGGTTTTTTCAGTATAGGCAGTTCTCAGCTGTTTTCTATAGATACACCACATAATATTGTTGAAAATTTGGCGGCGTTATACAAGTTTGATTATGCTATCTACGGCAATATCTATAAAAATAAGGGCCACGTATATATAAATTTTAAAATTGTTGATTCCATAAATAAAAAGATCTTATTGAACCAATCACTTTCTTCCAATATTTCTTCATATAAATGGCTGGCGCACAAAGTAACGGATGAATTTATGAAATATTCAACAGGCAAATACGGGCCGTTTGAAAGCAGGCTGGCATTTTCTGAAGGTAAAGGTAGAATAAGAAATATATACATATCTGATTTCGATGGGGAAAGTGTTGTAAGGCTAACGAATTGGCATACTATGAACATAATACCCAAGTGGATAGATAAGAATCATATCACTTTTGTTTCATATAAAAGTGGAAAACCTGCTATATTTTTGGCAGATATATTAAACGGCAAGGTTAAGAAATTATTCTCTAAATCCAACCTAAGTGTATCTGCAGTCAAATATAGGAATCATTTTGCCGTAACATTCAACAAGGGCGGATATGTCAATATATTTGAGACAGATAGGAATGGGCATATTCTAAGAAAATTAACGGATTCATACAGCATAAATGTTTCACCGTCTTTTACCAACGATTATTCTAAAATGTTCTTTGTATCCAATAGGAGCGGAAATCCTCAAATTTACATGAAAAATATGGATATTTCATCATCACCGACAAAAATAACACACAATGGGAAATATAATTCAAGTCCCGCTATTTCATTAGACAATAAATGGTTAGCTTATATATCCCTGCATGATGGGGAATCCTTTCTAAATGTTATGCATCTGGACGGTTCTGCTAATCAGACAATTTTATCAGGATACAGTTTGGATTCATTGAGTTTTTCATGTAATTCGGATTTTGTTGTCCTTACGGGTGAGTTGGATGGCAAAAGAGGTGTTTATATAGTAAATATTTTAAATGGACATTATTGTCTTGTAACAAAAAATAATAATATGTATAATGGTGCAAGTACGAGTGGGTATTTAGAATAAATTGATTAAAAAGGAGGGCTATTTATAATGAAAATAAATGCGGTTTTTGCAATTATCGCTTTTTTTAGTTTGATTATGCTTGGATGTTCTGCAAATCAGAGAATGTTGAAGGGGAACCAAAACGGCACGGGTGCAAATGTTAATCCCGGTGTCTCAACTCAATCTATCCAAGAACCTTCTGTCAATAAAGTAAATGAGCAAAACATCCTGGAAAATGGTAACTTATCCATAGAAGAAGAAACAAAAAATATTAAGAAGGATGTACATTTTAATTTTAATAGTGCTAAGATAGAGGAGATAGACAGCTATGGGATATCCGAAAATCCCTCTTTACTGCTTAATGATATTGCGGATTTCATGAAGAAACACCCGTCAATCAAAGTAAGGATAGAGGGTAACTGTGACGAGAGAGGAACAGAAGAATATAACTTGGCTTTAGGACAAAGAAGAGCGGATGTGGCAAAGAAATATCTTATTTTTATCGGCATAGAGAGCAATAGAATAGATACAATATCGTATGGAGAGAGCCAGCCTTTAAACTTAGAACACAATGAAAATGCATGGGCTAAAAATAGAAGAGACCATTTTGCGTTCTTTAAATAATTTAAAATTTATTTTTGGAGGTATAAAAATGAAGAAAAAAGTGATTTCATTAACAGCAGCTGTAGCTGTTACGGCTTTCATGAGTTATGGGTGTATGTGTAACAAGAAAGTAGCTAAACCTATTCCTGTTCAGAAAACAAAGGTTGTACAAGCTCAGCCTGCACCGGTGATAAATAAAGTTGTGGCACCATCTGTAGAGCAGCTTAAAACTATATTAGTTGATATACATTTTAATTTTGACAAATACAACCTGACCACAATAGATAAATATGGTATTCAGCAAAATGTTATTCAGAGATTGGATACCATAGGAACATTTATGAAGAAATACCCGTCAATCAAAGTAAGGATAGAGGGTAACTGTGACGAGAGAGGAACAGAAGAATATAACTTGGCTTTAGGGCTCAAGAGAGCAGAAGCCGCCAAACAATACCTTATTTCCAAGGGTGTATCTCAAGATAGAATAGATATCATATCCTATGGCGAAGATAAACCTCTTGTTGAAGAACACAATGAAAATGCATGGGCTAAAAATAGAAGAGACCATTTCTCTGTATTGGCTAAATAGGAGCAACACAAGATGTATAAATTTCCCATAGTTTTTTTCGTTTTTTTGTTTTTAATATGTGGAAGTTTCTCAAAGGCCGCAGAAAATCCATATGCATTAGACACGAAAGTATATAAAAATGAAGAGGCTATATCCACTCTGCAGAAGCAGCAAGCAGATTTATATCTGAAAATAGACAATTTGCTCGTAAAATACGGTGAAATAAAAGGTAGATTGGAAGATATTGCTAATAGTATGAATCGCTTGCAGGATAGTATAAATAGAATTAGCGGGTCAAATATTACTGTGTCTGGTTCATCGGGTACGCAGACTAAAGCCAATAATGGACAAAATATTCAAGGCGGCAGCATAGAAACCCATAGAAAAAGCAGTTCTCAGTTAGCCAGTTCGGCAAAAACACAGCAAAAGTACAACTCTGAACAAATGGCAGGTGACGAGGCGGCTTATTTGTCTGCTAAGAAAATTTTTGATAATGGTAATTATAGCAGAGCAATTAAATCTTTTAGCGAATTTAAAAATAAATATAGTAAGTCCAAATACATTCCCAATGCTATCTTTTATATAGCTCAATCTTACTATAACAATAAAATATTTGATAAAGCCATAATAAACTATGATTATCTTATCAATACTTATCCGAAAAGCAATAAGGTGATTGATGCCACATTAAAAGAAGGTATATCGTTCATAAAAATAGGTGATGGAACGGATGGAAAATATCTCTTAAGTAAAGTTGTGGAACAATATCCAAAATCTCGTCAAGCTAAAATAGCGAGAAAATATCTTAAAAATCTTAAATAATTAATGTAGGGTAGGTTGGCCGCAATGCTCGAGAAGATCCAATGTCCGTCTGATATAAAAAATCTAGAACTTAAAGAACTGGAAAATTTGGCAGAAGAGATACGTGAAGTAATGATAAAAACCGTATCTAATACAGGCGGACATCTGGCTTCATCGCTCGGCGCCGTGGAGCTTATTCTATCAATTCACTACTGTTTTAATGCTCCTAATGATAAAATAGTGTGGGATGTAGGTCATCAAACATATGCGCACAAAATTATAACCGGCAGAAAAGAAAAATTCAGCACACTAAGACAATACAAAGGTATAAGCGGTTTTCCAAAGATAGAAGAAAGCATATATGATACATTCAACGTAGGTCATTCTAGCACTTCAATTTCGGCGGCATGCGGAATGGCAATAGCAAGAGATTTAAAGCATTCTAAAGATAAAGTAGTGGCCGTTATAGGAGATGGAGCATTATCAAGCGGATTAGCATATGAAGGATTGGATAATGCAGGTTTTTTAGATACTGATATTATTGTTATATTAAATGATAATAATATGTCTATTTCGCCATCTCTCGGTGCTATATCCACATATCTGTCCAATAAGATGAGCGGTCCTTTTTATAATAGATTTAGAGATGAAATAGAAAAGGCCATCAATTCGCTGCCTATACCGAAAGAACCAACATTAAAATTTGCAAGAAAAGTGGAGGAATCACTTAAAATATTCTCACCGGGTTTGCTATTTGAGGAGCTTGGATTCAAATATTTCGGACCTATAGACGGCAATAACATAAAAAATACCATAAAAATTTTGAATAACGTAAAGAACTTAAGAGGTCCTATCTTAATTCACATATTAACAAAAAAAGGTAAA
>CAZOGA010000041.1:8188-10869 GCA_964579095.1 uncultured Desulfurellales bacterium | reverse complement strand
AAAAAAACTTGAATGTTAAGTATTTACTCAAGTGTGATTTTTGCGTAAGTTTAATGACTAAATATTTTTTTATATACAAAAAAATAAAAATTTGCTAAAAATTGATATATGGCTTATATTAAAAAATAGGGTTTTTATATATCGAAATTGCATTAAACCAAATGCGGAGGTATTTATGGTTAGTTATTCGGAATTGGGTTTTATGAATACTAAAAAAATGTTTAAGGATGCTATGGATAAAGGGTATGCTGTGCCCGCATATAATTTTAACAATATGGAGCAGCTGCAGGCTATAATAATAGCATGCACAAAAACACAATCGCCTGTTATTATCCAGGTGTCCAAAGGCGCGCGAAACTATGCCAATCAGACATTATTGAGATGGATGGGGCAGGGAGCTGTTGAATTTATGAAAGAGATAGCCGCAAATGAGAACCTAAAAGAGATACCGATTACTATGCATCTTGATCATGGAGATAGTTTTGAACTGTGTAAAAGCTGCGTGGATATGGGGTTTTCATCTGTTATGATCGATGGATCACACCTGCCATACAATGAAAATGTGTCTATTACCAAGCAGGTGGTAGATTATGCTCATAAATTTAATGTATCGGTTGAGGGAGAGCTTGGAGTTTTGGCGGGTATAGAAGATGATGTAAAAGCGGAAAAAAGTACATATACGAATCCGAGGGATGTCGAGGATTTTGTTTCAAAAACAGGTGTAGATTCTCTTGCTATAGCAATAGGCACCTCTCATGGCGCCTATAAATTTAAGGTAAAAAAGGGAGAAGTGCCACCGCCTCTGAGATTTGACATATTGGAAGAAGTGGAAAAAAGATTGCCGGGGTTTCCTATTGTGCTGCATGGTTCATCCAGCGTTCTGCAGGAGTATGTTCAGCTAATTAATAAATACGGAGGTAATTTAGAGGGGGCAGTAGGCGTGCCTGAAGACCAGCTGCGCCGCGCCGCAAAATCTGCTGTATGTAAAATAAACATTGATTCCGACGGCAGATTGGTGATGACCGCTAAGGTCAGGGAGGTGCTGTGGAACAAACCTAAAGAGTTTGATCCCCGTAAATATTTGGGACCGGCGAGAGATGAACTGATAAAAATGTATGAGCGTAAAAATAAAGAGGTATTGGGATCTGCATTTAGGGTTTAGCCTCAAGGCGGAGATAAAATGTATAAGCTGAAAGAAATACAGTCTATGGAAAAGATATTGTCATTTGAATACTCGCAGGGCAAGGATTTTAAACTGAATTTTCAGACAAAGTATGATTTTATACGCAGTTTATGCCAGCGTGATGTTGCTGATGATGTAAGTGATTTTGTAAGACAGTGCAAGTATAAAAATTTTATTCAAATCGGTATAGGCGGCAGTGCGCTTGGAGCCACGGCAAGTATTGAATTTTTATCCGGCATCTACCACAACTACGAAAAAGACAGACGATTCTTTGTACTTGACAACATTGACCCTGAGCGCATAAGATTTATTTCTACATTAGATCCTAAAGATACACTCTTTCATATCGTATCGAAATCCGGTGCTACCATAGAAACAATCTCGCAATTTCTTATACTTTATAAAAAAGTAAGTGAACTTTTGGGCAGCAGCGCCAAAGAGCATTTTGTGTTCACGACAGACGAGGACACTGGTTTCCTACGAAAATTTTCTCAGACAGAAAGCATCAAGACATTTAATTTGGCAAAAGAAGCAGGAGGCAGGTATTCGGTTTTTACGCCTGTCGGCTTGCTGCCTATTTCATTTTTCGGATATGACATAAATAAATTTTTAGACGGCGGAAAGGATGCTGTACGTGCGTTCAGAAACGGCTGGGATCTGCCGAACGGTTTTGTAAATTTCGCTGTAGGCGAATATGAAAACGGCAAAAATATACTTGTGATTTTTGCCTATAAAGACAGGCTGTATTCAATATCCGATTGGTTCAGGCAGCTCTGGGCTGAGAGCTTGGGCAAAGACTCAAAAGGACAGACGCCCGTTAGGGCACTTGGCGTTACAGATCAGCATTCCCAGCTTCAGCTGTATCAAGATGGTCCTAAAGATAAGGCTGTTATTTTTTTAGATTGTGTAAATAATTATGATGTAGAAACAACGGGGTTGTATGAGTTTGACTATTTGAGCAATAAAAAATTGGGCGGAATTATGAACATAGAAAAACAATCAACAAAAAAAGCCCTGGCGGAAAACGGCGTGCCGACGGCGGAATTATTTCTGAATGAGGTAAATGAATATTCATTGGGCGCTCTTTTTGCGTCATTAATGATTGCAACGGCTAAAGCCGGCGATGTATTGGGGGTTAACGCATTTAATCAGCCCGGCGTTGAACTGAGCAAAAAATATACAAAAGAAAAACTGTTAGGTGATATATGAAAAGCTATTCCACTAAAGTGTATTATGATGATACGGATGCGGCAGGCGTTATGTATTATGCCAATTACCTAAAACTATGTGAACGTGCAAAACAGGAATTTTTTCTTATGAAAGGCTGTGATCTGCTTAAGTTTCACAACGAAGGTGTATATCTTGTTGTTAAGGATGTGCATATATCATATATAAAAAGTATACAGTTTGGAGAGACTGTCGATGTTTATGTTAATGTAACAAAGAGAAAAAATGCAAGTATTTCGCTGCATTTTGATCTTAAGGTCGGAAATGATAC
>CAZOGA010000041.1:0-8088 GCA_964579095.1 uncultured Desulfurellales bacterium | reverse complement strand
TATATTATGTTTTATTGACATAACTCTTTTTTTATATAGAATAATTTATAATTTATGCGATTAGAGGGGGGTTGAGATGGCAAGAAGAAGCGATATAATGTTGAAGGGTCCCGAAAGGGCACCTCATAGATCACTGTTTAAGGCTGACGGCTTTACAGATATTGAACTGAATAGACCTATAATAGCGATAGCAAATTCATCTAATGACATAGTTCCTGGTCATATTCATCTGAAAACGCTTGTTGAAGCTGTTAAAGCGGGAGTTTATATGGCCGGCGGCACGCCTGTTGAATTTAATACAGTTGCCGTTGATGATGGCATAGCAATGGGACATCTCGGTATGCACTACTCTTTGCCGTCCCGCGAAAATATAGCAGATGCAGTTGAGATAATGATCAATGCTCATCCTGTAGACGGGTTGGTTATTCTGCCTGCCTGCGATAAAATAGTGCCGGGGATGATGATGGCTGCGGCACGAGTTAATATTCCAACCATTATGATATCAGGCGGACCTATGCTTGCAGGAAAATACAGGGGTACGGATATTGATCTGGCTAAAACTTTTGAGGGCGTCGGGGAATATATCAGCGGCGAGATATCAGAAGAGGAACTGCTTGAAATAGAAAACAGATCCTGCCCGTCCTGCGGGTCATGTTCCGGCATGTATTCGGCAAATTCCATTAATTGTATCAGCGAAGTTCTGGGTTTATCTTTACCCGGGAACGGCACGATGCCTGCACCTCTGTCTGCACGTGTGAGATTGGCTAAAATTGCTGGAATGAAAATTATGGATCTCGTTGAAAAAGATATAAAACCGCGGGATATTCTAACATTGGATTCCTTTAAAAATGCAATTTGTGCTGATATGGCGATGGGCTGTTCTACAAACACGGTTTTGCACCTGCTGGCAATAGCTCAAGAGGCAAAAGTTGACCTCAATTTGGATATGTTCAATGAAATCAGCGATAAGGTTCCGGATTTATGTGCATTTTCCCCGGTAGGGCCATATCATCTGCAGGATCTGGATGAAGCAGGGGGTGTGATGGCCCTATTAAACGAGATTGACAAACTCGGCGTATTAAAAAGAGATTGCATAACGGTTACGGGAAAGAGTATTTATGAAAATTATAAAGATGCAAAGGTATACAGAAGAGAAATTATAAGGCCTGTTAATGAACCGTATTATCCAAAAGGCGGACTGAGTGTTTTAAAAGGCAATCTTGCGCCTTACGGTTCTGTCCTGAAGCAATCAGGCGTTAATGAATCTATGAACTATTTTGTCGGCAAAGCGCGTGTATTCGATTCTGAAGAAGAATCTTTAAAAGCAATTTTTGGCAAAAAAATTAAAAAAGGTGATGTTATTGTTATACGATATGAAGGACCTGCGGGCGGACCGGGCATGAAGGAGATGCTGCAGCCTACAAGTTCCATAGCTGGAATGGGTCTGGATAAAGATGTTGCGTTAATTACAGACGGAAGATTTTCAGGTGCCACAAGGGGTCTATCAATAGGGCATATTTCACCGGAAGCGTATATCGGCGGACTCATAGGACTTATCGAAGAGGGCGACGAAATCGAGATAGATGTAAACAGAAAAACCATCAATCTTCTCGTTGATGATGAAACAATCAATGAAAGAAAAAAGAATTTCAAGCCTAAAGAGCCCAAAATTACAACAGGTTATCTCGGCCGTTATTCAAAGATGGTTGAGCAGGCGCATAAAGGCGCAGTGCTGAAATCGTAAGGAGGCCTACAGATTGCATACAGAAAAGTACAATCCGTCTGTTATCGAAGCTAAGTGGCAGAAAATATGGGAAGAAAAAGGATCCTTTAAGGCAAAAGATAACGATAAAAAAGAAAAATTTTATCAACTCGAGATGTTCCCCTACCCTTCGGGAAGAATTCATATGGGGCATGTAAGAAACTATACAATAGGTGATGCTATAGCACGCTATAAGAAGATGAAGGGATATAATGTGCTGCATCCCATGGGTTTTGATGCATTTGGAATGCCAGCGGAAAATGCAGCTATAATACATAATACGCACCCTGCAAAATGGACATATGAAAATATAGATTATATGATAAAAGAGCTGAAGCTTCTGGGTTTTGCGTATGATTGGGATAGATTGCTCGTAACATGTGATCCGGATTACTATAAATGGGAACAGAAAATTTTCATTGAGATGTTTAATAAGGGTATGATCTATAAAAAGAAAAGCAAAGTTAACTATTGTCCCAGCTGCAAAACCGTGCTCGCCAATGAACAGGTGGAAGATGGAAAATGCTGGCGATGTGATGGAAAAGTTGAAGAAAGAGAGATGGATGAGTGGTTTTTTAAAATCACAGATTACGCCGATGAACTTCTCGATGACATGAAAGAAATTGAAAAGGGATGGCCAAAAAAAGTTTTAGCACAACAGACAAACTGGATAGGTAAAAGCAAAGGTGCATTCATAAAATTCAAGATTAAGGATGCAGACGGCTATTTAGAAGTGTTCACAACAAGGCCGGATACACTCTTCGGCGTAACATTTGCATCTATTGCACCGGAACATCCCAAGTTAAAAGAACTTATTAAAGATGAAGATATTAAGCAGAGACTTGATGAGTTCATCGAAAAGCAGAAAAATATTGCCGACGAGTATGACAAAGATAAAGAAGGGTTTTTTTCAGGTATTTATCTTGTAAATCCTGTGAATAGTGAAACGGTGCCGCTGTATGTTGCAAATTTTGTATTGATGAACTATGGAACAGGTGTTGTTATGGCTGTTCCTGCGCATGACGAGAGAGACTTTGAGTTTGCCGATAAATATAATTTGAGGAAAAGGATTGTTATATATAAAGAGGGTATGCCTAAATCCGCAGATGAGCTAACAGAAGCTTATACGGATGAAGGTATTTTAATCAATTCAGACAAATTTAACGGCGAAAACAATGAAAAGGCCAAAGGAGGTATAATCGAGTGGCTGAAAGAAAAAGGTCTTGCTAAAGAAACATATCAATATAAACTTAGGGATTGGAACGTATCGCGTCAAAGATATTGGGGAGCACCTATACCTGTTGTATATTGCGAACACTGCGGCATAGTACCTGAAAAAATAGAAAACCTGCCTGTGAGACTGCCTGAGGATGTGCAGATTACAGGAGAGGGCGGGTCGCCTCTAAACAATCAGAAATCATTTGTGGACACAGTATGCCCTGTCTGCGGGGCAAAGGCAAAAAGAGAGACTGATACGTTTGATACATTTGTTGAATCCTCATGGTATTTTTTGAGATATTGCTCTCCCAAATATGACAAAGATATATTTGATAAAGAGATAGTAAATTATTGGATGAATGTTGATCAATATGTCGGCGGCATAGAACACGCCGTTATGCATCTGCTATATGCAAGATATTTTACTAAGGTTTTAAGAGATTTGGGCTACTTAAAGTTTAATGAGCCGTTTAAGCGTCTTCTCACGCAGGGCATGGTTATCAAAGACGGCGCAAAAATGAGTAAATCAAAGGGTAATGTTGTTGATCCCGATGATATCATAAAACAGTATGGTGCGGATACAGCGCGCTTATTTGCGCTATTTGCAGCACCGCCGGAAAAAGATTTGGAATGGTCCGAGGATGGTGTTGAGGGATCATACAGGTTTTTAAACAGGGTATGGAGATTGGTATACAAAAACAAAGATCTTGTCTCAAAAGGTAATGAGCCTATTAATAGCGACAGGTTAAAAAATCTCAATTATATTATTAACTACACAATAAAAAAGGTAACAAACGACTTGGAACACTATCATTTTAATACAGCCATTGCATCATTGATGGAATATACAAATTTTTTGCAGTCATTTAACCCAAAGAACGGCGATGAGAAATCTCTGTTTGCAGGAGCACTTAAGTATCTTATTATTATGATTAGCGTGTTTGCCCCGCATATGGCGGAGGAAATGTGGAGCATAACAAAGTTTCGTCAAGGCTTGGTGATTGATGAACAATGGCCTGTATATAATGAATCGGCACTCATTAAAGAAGAGGCAACAATAGCCGTGACAATTAACGGCAAGCTGAGGGATGCAATCAGCATCGATATGGACTCCAGACAAGATGCTGTCCTTGATAAGGCTATGATGAGCAGGAAGATACAGAAACATATGCAGGGCAAAAATATAAAGAAAGTTATATTTGTGAAGAATAAGCTTTTAAATATTGTGGTGTCTTAAAATGAAAAAAATAGTCAATTTTACAGTTATGCTGTTTTTCGGTTTTGTGCTTGCCTCCTGCGGATACAGATTTGCCGGATCGTATTCATCGCTTCCAATGGGCATAAAAAATGTATATGTGGATAATGTTGAGAATCATACAAGCGAACCATCCATTCAAACCAATTTGAGGAGATACTTAATAGATGAGCTGAATATGGACTCAAGGCTTAAAGTAACGGATAAAAATGCAGCAGACGGTTATCTTTATGTAAAAATAACGAATTACACCGTAGAGCAGTCTTCTTATGCAAAATCGGGGTTTGCGTCATCGTATGTATGTATAATCACAGCTTCTGTTTCTTTTAAGGCTAAAAAGCAGGATAAATATATTATAAAAGATAATATATTGACGTCATATAAGAATTATGATGCTAATAATCAGCTGTCGGCAATAGAAATTGCAAGAAATAGAGTGTCCAAAGAGGTTTTGCGCGATCTTGCAGATAAGATAAAAAATGATATGTTTATAAATTTTTAATTAAGGGGTGAAGGCAATGGAGATGCTAGACGAAAAAATTATATCAAGAGCTATACTTGAAAGATATACATCCAAACTTATGGATTATCTGGAGAATGATGTAAGTATTGTCGGAGGCGGTCCTGCAGGATTAGTGTGTGCCTATGAACTTGCCAAAAATGGCGTTAAAGTTGCTCTGTTTGACAAGAGGTTGACTTTAGGCGGCGGTATGTGGGGCGGCGCGATGCTGTTCAACGAAATTGTTGTGCAGGAGATGGGAAGAGAAATATTAGATGAGTTTGATATAAAATATGATAAGTACACAGAAGGATACTATACATCCGATTCTATAGAAGCGGTATCAACATTGATATCAAAGGCTGTAAAAGCAGGGGCAAAGATGTTTAACACAATAGAAATTGAAGATATTGTTTTGAAAAAGATAGAAGGCAATTACAGGGTAACTGGTTTAGTAATAGGCTGGACAACTGTGAATATGGCTCATCTTCCGGTTGACCCGCTTGTTGTGACAAGTAAATATGTTGTTGACGCAACAGGCCATGATGCTAATGTGGCTACGGTTTTAACAAAAAAAGCAGGTGTTAAACTAATATCTCCTACAGGCGGTGTAGTTGGTGAGAAGCCTATGTGGGCGGAAATAGGAGAGCAAGCTACGGTAGAACACACAAAAGAGGTATACCCGGGTTTAATTGTTGCTGGAATGGCTGCTGTTGCCGTAAATGGCTCACATAGAATGGGGCCTGTATTCGGCGGCATGCTGCAGTCAGGCAAAAAGGCAGCAGAAATTATAATGAACAATTTAAAGTAGATAATATCTTATATGTTTATTTGAATGCATACTGAATGATATTGTTTAAAAGGTGAAAAATATGAGAAAAATAAACAACTCCATATTTAGAGAGTACGACATACGCGGCATTTGGCAACAAGATATTGATGAACAATTCAGCTTCGATCTGGGCAGAGCGTTTACAAAATATATGAAAAAATATATGAAAAAAGATAGGTTGAATATTAGTGTAGGATACGATGCAAGATTATCCTCAAAGGAGATACTTCACGCACTTGCAAAGGGAGTAAATTATGAAAATATAGGTGTTGTGAATTTAGGGCTTGTCGCAACGCCTGTTCAATATTTTTCATTGTTCAATATGGAAGTGGACGGCGGCATTATGATAACTGCATCGCACAACCCTAAAGAGTATAACGGATTCAAGCTGAGCTTTAATAAGGAGACACTTTTTGGTAATAAGATACAGGAAGTTAAGGATATGATGAAAAGCTTGGATGATGTTGATTGCGATATAGATGTAAGAAAAGAAATTCGTGATTTTAATATTATAAGAGATTATACGGATTATATGCTCAATGAATTTGGTTATTTAAAGAAATATGCAGATAAACCGCACATCGTGCTTGATGCAGGCAATGGCTGCGGCGGATTCATAGCTGAGCCTATATTGGACAATCTGGGGTTCGATATTAAAGGGTTATTCATTGAACCGGACGGCACTTTTCCAAATCATCATCCCGATCCGACAGTTTTGAAAAATATAGAGACTATGAGAAAAACCGTCATTGAAGGTGATTATGAGATAGGTATAGGATATGACGGCGATGCAGATAGAATCGGTGTTGTTTTAAAGGACGGAACATTGTTGTACGGCGATCAATTACTGCTTCTGTTTGCCCAGGATATCTTAAAAAAACATAAGGGCGCAAAAATAATAGGCGAGGTGAAATGCTCGCAGGTTTTATTTGACGGAGTAGAAAAAGCAGGCGGATATCCCATTATGTGGAAAGCCGGACATTCACTTATAAAAGCAAAAATGAAAGAGGAAAATGCTCTGCTTTCAGGTGAAATGAGCGGACATATATTTTTTAAAGATAGATATTTCGGCTATGATGATGCCATATATGCATCATTGAGGCTGCTTGAAATTATGACGGTTGAGAAAATAGATGTTTTAGCCTGGAGAAACCGTTTACCGAAAATATTTAATACGCCGGAGATACGTATTAATTGTCCTGATAATAAAAAAGACGCAGTTGTGCGCCATATGATTGAGCATTGTAGACAAGATAAAGATATCATTAATATTAATACTGTGGATGGCATAAGATTTAATGTTGAAGGCGGTTGGGGGCTTGTCAGAAAGAGCAACACGCAGCCTGCTGTTGTGTTGAGATTTGAAGCACATTCAAGTGAATTATTGGATGATCTGTCAGAAAAATTTATTAATCTCGTTAAAAAAGCGATTGACAATTGACTCTTACGTTTTAGGGAAAATAGTGAGAAGTTAAATCTTAAATGCCGGGCAAAACAGGGTTGCCGTTCACTAATCATCGGTATATAGTTAATTTATGAAATATAAGTGCTATATGCGGATGTTTGAGCCTAAAGATAAAAATATCTCCAATAAACCTATTAAAAATCCTAATATAGCCCCGAAGAAATTTATATATCTGAATTGATCTTTGCTGATACTTAGTACAACATCTTCCACGTCAGATATATCCAATGTGCTTAGTCTTTCACGCGCAAGCTTTTCTATATCAAAGCTGAAGATTTTATCACTTTCTTTTTTAATGACGTAAAGTAGATTATTAACAATCATAGAGGGTAATTTTTTGTGCATATCCGGTCTAAATGTATTTAGTACATCAAACAGCGTATATTTGTTCAGCAAAAGTCTTATATATGCTGTTAGCTCAAAAGACAGTTTGTGCTTATCCAATGCATTTACTGCACCGGCTATAATTTTTTCTTTAATATCAATTGTTTTAAACAGCAGTTCTGCTTTGTCTGCAACCGAGGTCTCTAACTCTTCCATATTTTTTATGTCTAATATTTTTAACAGTTCTTCCGGTTTCTTATCCAATATCTTTTCCTTAATAGACATAAATACAGCGTTTTTTGTTTTATCTATAATAGCAGGATTAATAAGAATATTTTCTATCTCTGAAATAATGGCGTCCGTTATTTTTTTGTTGTCCTCCAAAAGCGGTGATACCATAGAAATTAATGACGCTAAAAGTATATTAGAATCATCAGCATATTTATCCATGGCGGATTTTATCGTATCGCTTATTAATGTTCTTATTTCCTGTGAATCAAAATCGTTTGATAATTTATAGAGTGCTGCTTTTGAAAATTCATCGCTTGCACTCTTAATATTGTCCAGCTGGTTTTGGTTTAGATAAGAAATTACAACTTTATTTTTATCAACTAAATCAAAAGCAGAGCATATGGCATCATTCAGATCTATATTGAATCCGCTCAATTTGTCTTTTATTGTATTGTCTAAATTTTCATCCAATATTTTGCTGATTAAAACTTCTGTTTTTTTA
>CAZOGA010000040.1:6704-10884 GCA_964579095.1 uncultured Desulfurellales bacterium | reverse complement strand
ATTTTCTCATAACATAATTTTACTTGGATAAATCTTGTGCTTTTCCTTAATTCAACATCCAATATTTACCATTTAAGATGTGTATAAGTTTTGGAACTATTTTTGCTAAACATATTATAAGGAGGAGAGAATGTTTGAAATTGTAAATTATCTGCAGGGCGCAATGGATACCGCATCACTCAGACATAGTGTTATATCAAGCAATATAGCCAACGCGGATACACCCGGATATAGATCAAAAATTATGCCGTTTAAAGATATATTAGAAAAAAAAAGTAATGAGCTTAAGCTTAAAATAACAAACCCAAAACATATAAACGGTGTTTCCAAAAATAACAACGCCAAAATAGAAATAGACAAAACTTACACTGAAAAAAACGATGGCAATAATGTAAAACTGGACGAACAGATGTATTTGTTGGCAAAGAACCAAATATTATTTAATACACTTACAAGTTTTACCAAATATAAATTTAATCAATACCGCGATTTGATATCAGCGTCAAACAACATATAATAAGGAGTTTTCGATGAGTTTTTTTGATGGAATGAATATAGCGGCGAGCGGCATGAGTGCTCAGCGTTTGAGAATGAATATAATATCTTCCAATATTGCAAATGCTGATACCGTTAAAACTAAAGAGGGCGGACCATACAAGAGACGTGATGTTATATTTGAGACCGAAAATGCAGAAAAATTTTCATCCATATTAAAAAAGGTTAAAGTGGCCGATATAGTTAGGGACGATACACCTCCTAAATTAAAGTATGATCCGTTTAATCCGCTGGCAAATAAGGCCGGGTATGTCGCATATCCAAATATTAATCCTGTTGTTGAAATGACCAACTTAATAGATGCTATGAGAAGCTATCAAGCCAATATTTCTGCGCTTGATGCGGCAAAACAGATGGCGTCAGGCGCTATTAGTATATTAAGGGGTTGATTTTATAATATTTTTAACTATTATTATGGTGTTATGAAAATTGATGGAATAGGAATAGAACCCAAGGTTATAGAAAATAATAGCCCGAATAAAGCTAAAGATAATGGAGAATTCTCAAATATACTGAAGAAGTCTCTGGAAGAAGTTAACAATCTGCAGAATGAAGCTGATGCCTCCATAAAAAATATAGCGGCAGGGAAAATGGATAATATACAAGATGCCGCGATTGCCATCGAGAAAGCAGATGTATCTTTAAGACTTTTAACCCAGATAAGAAATAAAGCCGTTGATGCTTATAAACAGGTTATGAGGATGCAGGTTTAATTTTTTATTTGATAAAATCATAACTTGACCTTATACTTGCCCTATGGATTTAAAACTTTTTTTAGAACAGCTCAAAAAGTTTTTCAAAGCTATGACAAAACAGCAGAGGGTTTTGCTGTTTATATCCATTTTGGTGCTATTTGCAGCGTTAGCATTTCTTATATTATCCGGATCCAACATTAGATATGCTCCGCTTTTTTCAAATTTAAACCCTAAAGATACCGCGAGTATTACGAATTATTTAGATCAAAAAAAGATAGATTATAAATTACTGGATGAATCCACAATAGAGGTACCCAAGGAACAGGTATATAAAATAAGACTTGACCTGATCTCTAAGGGGCTTCCTTCAGGCGGTGTTGTGGGGTTTGAAATATTTGATAAGCAGAATTTCGGAACTACCAACTTTGTGGAAAATATAAATTATATAAGGGCATTGGAAGGTGAATTGACAAGAACTATAAACAGCATAAAAGAGGTAAGTTCATCGAAAATCAATCTTGCCATACCTAAGCCTACGATATTTACGGAACGGGAGCAGCTGCCGAAGGCAAGCGTAATGCTGGAGCTGTATTCCCCGCTGACAAACAGGCAGGTCAGGGCGATTCAGAGACTTGTTGCGGCTGCTGTGCCTAAGCTTACATATAAAAATGTTACGGTTGTGGACTCAAATGGAGATTTACTGTCCGCAAAGGAAAACGGCAACGAATTATTGGCTTCAAACGAGCTTAAATATAAAAATTTTATTGAAAGCGAATATCAGGATAAGATAAAAAAAATGCTATTGCCTATGCTTGGGAAAAGCAAGTTTGTTGCCGCGGTTAATGTGGAACTCGACCTGAGCAAAACTACAAAAAAAATCCTCACATATGATCCCAATAGTGTTGTTGTCAGTGAACAGTCCAAGGAGTCAAATGCTGTAAATCTGGCAAATGGGGGTACCCCTGGTGTTGTTTCCAATGTAGGGCCGCAAAAACAGGTTAAAAATAAGGGATCTAAAAAATCTACATCAAATACAACGACAAATTATGATGTAGGCAAAACGGAAATACAGACTATCGAACCCTTAATAAAAATTAAAAAAGTATCCGCTTCCATTGTAGTTGACGGTAAATATTTGAAATCAAAGCGGGATAAGATAAAATATGTTCCGAGAACAAAGCAGGAAATCGAGCTAATTCGAAATACTGTTATGAACGTTGTGGGATATAATAAAAAAAGAGGCGACTCAGTAAGCGTGTCCAATATGGAATTCAGCAAGAATCCGGCTAAATTGGGCGGAGGGAAAGCTATATCTGTTAAAGATATTCTTTCTAATTATGATATATACAGATATGCTGTTGCGTTTTTATTGATAGTGTTGTTCTATTTCTTGTTTTTAAAAAAATTTATTAAAAACGTTTCTAATGCTGAGCCATTAAGCGGCAGCGTTTCGGGTAAAAAACGCGGCGTAGAGAGTGCTGCTGGGGCTAGCGGAAAGAGTGTTAAAGAGTTGGAAGAGGAGTTTGCTTCCAAATTGGAGAGAGAAATGCCGGTAGATGAGAAAATTATAAAAAGTAAAGTAATGGAAGATAAAATAAGGGAAGAAGCTGATAAAAATCCTGAAGAGGTGGCCAATTTATTGAAAAGTATGATGTCTAATAAACCAAAAAGCTAATTTGAGGTAAATTTATGGACAACGAAATAAAATCGGCAAATGATCTGACGCCTGCTCAAAAGGCAGCTATATTATCTATAGTTTTAAAGGATGATATATCCTCTAAGATTCTTGTTCACTTAAGCAAACAGGAGATTGAATCCATATCAAAAGAGATAGTTTTTATGAAGTCAATTGGTCCTGATATAATAAGAGATGTAATAGATGAATTTTATAAATTAATAAAAGCAAAAGAGTATATTAGTGTAGGCGGGCTAGATTATGCCAAAGAATTGTTAAATAAAACTCTCGGTCCTGATGAGGCAAGAAAAATTATAGACAAGCTGGTAAAAATAATGCAGTCGAGTTACGGATTTGAGTTTTTGAATAATATAGATCCTAAGCAGCTTGTTAAAATTATTCAAAATGAACATCCTCAGACAATTGCCATAATATTGTCTCATTTAGACCAGTCGACGGCTGCGGAGGTGCTGGCTCAACTGCCTAAAGAACTGCAGTCTGACATTACATTACGGATAGCATCTTTGGATAAAGTTTCGCCTGCCGTGATTAAGCATGTATCTGAAGTTTTAGAGGGGAAAATGGAAAACATAAGCAGCACAAATATAGAGTTGGGAGGCGTCAGGAAGGTATCTGAGGTTATTAATAGAATGAGCCGGGCAGAATCCAAAACACTTATTGAGTCAATAGCCGAAAATAATCCGGAACTTGCAGGCCAAATAAGGGATATGATGTTTGTCTTTGAAGATATTATTAAACTTAATGATACTGATATTCAAGAATTACTCAAACATATAGATAAAAAGGATCTTGTTATGTCCTTAAAGGGTTCAACCGAAGAAATCAGCGAGAAATTTTTTAGCAATATGTCATCAAGAGCAGGCGATACATTAAAAGAAGAGATAGAATTTTTGGGTGCCGTTAAAGTGAAGAATGTAGAAATGGCTCAAAAGATGATAGTTGATGTTGTTAGAAAACTTGACGAAGAGGGTGTCATATCTATAGGCGGCGGAGAAGAAGAAGAGGTTATAGAATAGATGGGTAATGTAATATTTAAAGATGATAGTTATAGAGAAATAGATGATTATATTTTTGAGGATTTTGGAAATAATCCTCAGAGGCAGGAAGAAATAAATGACGGCAATGTAGCAGTTGAGGAAGATGTGGATAACGGTAAAATTCTGCAAATTGAAAAAGCTGCGAGAGAAGATATATTAAAAGAAGCTGAAATTATAAAGAAACAGGCGTATGATGA
>CAZOGA010000040.1:0-6604 GCA_964579095.1 uncultured Desulfurellales bacterium | reverse complement strand
GGCGTTAAGTCTATAGATGGTTTGCTTACCATAGGCAAGGGGCAGAGAATCGGAATATTCGCAGGCAGTGGAGTGGGGAAAAGCACTCTTATGGGTATGATAGCGCGGAATACTAATGCTGATATAAATGTTATAGCACTTATTGGCGAACGAGGCAGAGAGGTTAAAGAATTTATTGAAAGGGACTTGGGCGCAGAGGGCTTAAAAAGAAGTGTTATTGTTGTGGCTACAAGTGATGAGGCGCCGCTTTTGAGAAGAGAAGGTGCTTTTGTCGCCACATCTATTGCAGAATTCTTTAAAGATCAGGGGAAAGATGTTATGTTCATGATGGACTCTGTTACAAGGTTTGCAATGGCGCAGCGTGAAATCGGCTTGGCTATCGGTGAGCCGCCTACTACAAAGGGTTATACGCCGAGCGTTTTCACACTTCTGCCGCGTCTTATGGAAAGAGCCGGCAATTTTGGGACAGGCTCTATAACTGCAATATATACTGTTTTGGTTGATGGCGATGATTTAATGGAACCTATTTCGGATTCTTCGCGGTCTATTTTGGACGGACATATTGTTTTGTCACGTAAAATAGCCGAAGAGGGACTGTATCCTGCAGTAGATGCACTAAAAAGTATATCAAGGCTGATGAGCAGTGTTGCAAGCGATAAGCATAAGAAATTGGCTGCAAAGATAAAAGATGTGCTCGCTACATATGAAAAATCTGAAGACTTGATAAATATAGGTGCATATAAAGACGGCAGTAACCGTAAAATAGATGAATCCATAAAATATATAGACAAAGTCAGGAATTTTATATCGCAAAAAGTGGATGAATCGTATACTCTGGAAGAAACCATATTGTTAATGGAGAAAATATTTGAAGAATAATTATGTTTACATTTAAATTTGAGCGGCTATTAAACATAAAAGATAATTTACTGAGTAAAAATATATTGGAACTTTCTGAAATTAACAAAAAGGTATTGATGACAAAATCTGAAATAAAGGATCTTCGAGATGATAACAAAAAAAGAATAGATAAACTCAATGATATACTGAATGAAGATATATTGAATAATAGTTATTTAATCTTTACATCGGAAAATATATATAAAACTATGAAGAATATAGATGTATTGAGTGATAATTTGAATAAACTTAATATGCAGAAAAGAGAAAAACTATCTAAAATAAAAGAGTTAAGAAAGGAAAAAAAGCAGGTTGAAAAACTGAAGGAGAAGCAGTATAAGAAATATACAGAGAATGAAAATAAGAAAGAAACGAGGTTTTTAGATGAGATTGCAACTATTAAGTACGCTAATAAAAGCAGCTATTAGTCTATTGATTATCTGCAGTGTAAACATCTACGCGCTGCCGGTAATTTCAAGAGCGGATAGTAATAATATGAATCAAATTACAAATAAAATGCAGCAGCTGAAAATGCTGGAAAATGTAATAGATAATAAAACAAAAGCCCTTATGATATTAAAAAAGCGGTTAGACAACACAAAGTTGCAATTGGATAAGAAAAAAAAAGATATTGATAATTATGTTAAGCAGAAGAAAAAGGAGATAGAACTACTGGAAAACAAAGCCGCAGATGATAAAATAAAGAAGTTAGCTAAGATATATGCAAGCGCAAAACCCCAGGCCGCTGCGGATGAGCTGTCAGAAATGGATGAAAAATTGACGGCAAAAATACTTACTTTTATGCAGCCCAGAAAATCAGGGGCCATCATATCAAAGATGGACCCTAAAATAGCAGCAAAAGTATTTCAAAATTACGTGAATAAACATTAATAACTGAGCAGTTTCCAATCCCCGTTTACTATTTTAATTATACTGAAATCACTTGGATCTAATCCTGCGTGATTGTTTTTGCTGTAATTAAATATACCTGTAATTCCAATGAAATTTTTTGTCTGCTCTATTTTGTTTCTTAAATTTTTTCTACTGTTTGCACCATTCTGCAGTGCTAATTTTATTATATTGACTACATCGTATGCATGACCGCCGAATGTTGATACGGAACCGAACTTTGATTCATATTCCTTTTTATATTTTAACAAAACCTTTCTTTGAGGATCGCTTTTGGGAAGCTGATCGGCTACTATAAGCTTACCTGCCGGAAGTATTATGTTCTCAGACGCATCTCCTGCAAGCTGTATAAATTTTTTGGATGCTACGCCATGACTCATAAATATAGGTAATTTTATGTTTAATTCTTTGGCATTTTTAGCAACAGATGCAGGACCCGGGTTTGTCCCCCAGCAAATAATAGCTTGTACACCTTTTGTGTTTTTGATTTTTACAAGCTGAGGGGTCATATCGGTGTCTTTTGGACCAAACAGCTCGTCTGCTGCTATTTTTATTCCATATTTTGAATTTAATTTTTTTAACTCTTCCCTTCCGCTGTCTCCAAAGCCTGTAGAAGCGCTCAAAAGAGCAACATTATTTATCTTATTGTCTTTCATGTAGCTATACAAACGCTCAACTGCCAGGCTGTCATTCGGCGCAGTTTTAAAAACCCATTTTTTGACAGGCGTTGTTATTTTGTAACTTGATGCCATGGAAATTAAAGGAATTTTTGCCCTTTGTATTAACGGTATTATTGCAAGTGTTGTGCCGCTTCTCGTGGGTCCTACTATAACGCTTACTTTGTCCGTATATATTAATTTTTTTGCCAATATAACGCCGCTTGACGGACTGCCCTTTGTATCGTAAATTATGAGTTTTATTTTTTTTCCATTTACACCGCCTGTTCTATTTATATCAGATACAAGCATTTTTAAAGTATTTTCCTCAGGCACCCCCAAAAATGCCGTTGGCCCTGTTATCGATACTAATGCTCCCACTTTTACAACGTTCGCAGCCATTGAATTTACAGCAAAAAACATGACAGCTAATAATGCAGTTAAAAACTTCATAACCCACCCCCTTTTTAAATTTCTCTTATCTCTTCTTGAGACAGCATTTCTATTTCGTTGTCAGCTAATAATTTCTGAGCTTCATCAATATCGGAAACTCTCAACACCATCACAGCTTTATCTTCTATGGGAGATGTAAATCCATACATATATTCTACATTTATGTTATTATCGGAAAGCAGTTTTAAAATTTGCGCCAATGATCCGGGCTTATCCTCTACAACACAAGCAATAGTGTTGGTAACGCTAAGTGTGAAACCATTTGATTTTAAGAGAGCCACAGCTTCATCCGTTCCTTTAACAATAAGTCTTACTATTCCGAAATCTGAAGAATCCGCCAGCGACAGAGCCTTTACATTGATTGATGAACTACCTAATAAATTCAGCACTTCCAATAATCTTCCGGGTCTATTTTCTATAAAAACAGATATCTGTCTTATTCTTTTCATTGCAGCACCTCACATTTTTCTTTTATCTATAACTCTTTTTGCTTTGCCTTCAAACCTTGCAAGACTCTTTGGCTCTGAAAGGGTTACCTTAACATTGATGCCATACAGGTCTTTTACATCTTTTTCTATTTTTTTCTGCAGGGACTGTAATTTTCTTATTTCGTCAGAAAAGACCTTTTCGCTTACCTCTACCTTAACTTCTAAAACATCTAAATTATTAATCCTGTCCACTATGAGCTGGTAGTGAGGCTCTATGCCTTCAATATCTACCAGCAGGGACTCAATTTGAGATGGGAATATGTTTACTCCCCTAATTATAAGCATATCATCGCTTCTGCCTTTTATTCTTGCAATACGTTTGTGAGTTCTTCCGCAAATGCAGGGCTCTTTTATTATACGCGTTATGTCGTGCGTTCTATATCTTATAAGAGGGAATGCTTCTTTTGTTATGGTTGTTATTACAAGTTCTCCTTCCTCGCCGTCTTTCAGTACTTCCTGTGTATCAGGATCAATAATTTCCGGTATAAATGCGTCTTCCCATATATGCAGCCCGTGTTTAGCTTCTTTGCATTCTATTGCTACGCCCGGACCCATTATTTCGCTCAATCCATATATGTCTATCGCATCTATACCTAATTTTTTTTCTATTGCCTCTCTCATCTCTTCAGTCCAAGGTTCTGCTCCCAAAATTCCCACTTTAAGTTTTATTTTATCTTGCGTTACACCCATATCGTGGGCAGATTCCGCAAGATAAAGCACATAGGACGGTGTTGCTGTAAGTACCGTTGAACCAAAATCCTGCATTATCATAATTTGTTTCTGCGTATTTCCGCCCGATATAGGTATAACAGTAGCACCCAATTTTTCACCGCCGTAATGTGCACCCAGGCCGCCCGTAAATAAGCCGTATCCATATGCATTTTGTATTATATCACCTCGTGTAACGCCTGCAGCTGCGAAAGAACGGGCCATTAAATTAGACCATAATTCTATATCTCTTTTAGAATATCCTACCACTGTAGGTTTGCCTGTAGTTCCGCTTGATGCATGAACCCTGACAACTTGTTCGAGCGGGAGAGTGAATAATCCAAATGGATAATTATCACGCAGATCTTGCTTTATTGTAAAAGGCAGTCTTTTTAAGTCGTCCAATGTTTTAATATCTTCAGGTTTAAGCGAAAGTTTATCAAACCTATTTTTGTAAAATGGAACAAGATTGTAAACCCTTTCCACTGTATTCTGCAAACGTTTCAGCTGAAGGGCTTCCAATGCTTCTCTCGGCATTGTCTCCAACTCTTCATCATAAATCATAATACCCCCCTAATTTATATAAGTTAGCCCGCTATGCCCAAATACCTGTCTATCTTTCTTTTATCAAACCCTACTATCGAGTGCGAGCCTATCATAACCACCGGAACGCCGGATTGCCCGGTCATCCTTACCATATCTTCTGCAGCTTTTCTATCCCGGGATACGTCAACATCTTTAAATGAGATGTGGTTTTGCCTAAGGTACTGTTTAACCCTATTACACCACGGGCATGAAGACGTGGAAAAAACAACAACTCTTTTTTGTGAACTATGTCTTTTGACCTCTTTTTTTTCTACCATCAAAATCTACCTCCATAACTAACTAAACTAACGCAGTCTAATGCGCTATAATATATCTATAATTATTTTTGTCAATGTCATAGGCAGCTCAGCTTATAAGGTCAAAACTTAATTAATTATCAAGTATAACAAAAGTTAATTTTTCAGATGCCTGAACACCGCTGATAAGGGCTTTTTCTATGTCAGCGGTCTTACTCTCCTGCGATACAAACAGCATATATTCCGAACTGCCTGCAGCATCGGCTTTTTTGTAGGCCGAATACATATCCTGGCATATATTGTTTACGTTAATTAAGATAATTAATTCTTTGCTGTCTATAACACAAGATAGTTTTTTCTTATCAGATACATCTATAACGGCGGAACCCGTTTGTGCAGATGCAGCTGTTGCTTTAACAACGGAAATATTACCATTTTTGTAGTAACTTTCCTTGGAGTAGCCGATATTGCTTAGTTTTTCTTTTATTTCATCAAAACCAAGCGTTTTTATGCCGTTGAATGCTGCCCTTTGAATAAAAAGTTTCTCTAAATTCATAAATATTTCTTTGTCTTTATTTCTTTGTCTTCAATCTCATATAGTATAGGAGTGCCTGTCGGCACTTCAACCTTAACAATTTCATCTTCGGAGAGATCTTCCATATGCATTATTATTGAACGCAGACTGTTGCCGTGTGCGCTGATCAATATATTTTCATCCTGCTTCAAATCATTTAATATGGACTTAACAAAAGGTATTGTTCTTTTGCAGTTATCCTCTAAAGATTCCCCATTCGGAGGTCTCACAGAATAGCTTCTTCTCCACTTATGAACTACTTCTTTAGAATATATTTCCGACATTTCTTTTTTATTCTGACCCTGCAGCATCCCATAATAGCGTTCATTTAGTTCTTCATATTCATAAACTGGGAGGATTCCGATTTTTTTATTTTCTATGTTTTCCCATAAATGCATTCTATTTTTATCGTGCATAATAACAGGCGTTTTTCCGCAGTTACTTTTAGATAATGCTATCATGGCCGTTTGTATTGAGCGTATCAATAATGATGTATATACCCTGCTAAAGCAAATATCTTTTAATTTGTCTCCTGCTGCAAGAGCTTCATTTATGCCTGCATTGGATAGCGGAACATCTACCCATCCGGTAAATAAATTCAATTTATTCCATTGTGACTGCCCATGTCTTAAGAGTATAACCTTTGCCATAGCACCTCCTTAATACCCAAAAATGCGGATTCATTCATCTTTAAGATTCTATCAAAAAATAGTGTATTTTCAATATGTAATTTATTTCTATTTTTCATTCTTTTGAATTTGGAAAAAGATTATTTTTGATATATTGGAAGAATCATATTAAACAATATAAATTGCAGATAATATCTGACCTTTTCGCAAAAATTATCAGCGTTGCCAGCTTAAGCGCTTATTATGCTTATTCACAATGTCCCTTTCTTCCTTGATTTGTGAATAAGCATAATAAGCGCTTAAGATTATCTTTGTCTGTCTTACTTCCTTAATTTAAAATTTATCATTTATAATCCAAAATTCTAAAGGCTTGTCTATCCAGTTAAAATCGTATTGCTCACAATGTCATTTAATTTCTTTATTTGTTCACAATACAATTTTAATT
>CAZOGA010000039.1:4444-11157 GCA_964579095.1 uncultured Desulfurellales bacterium | reverse complement strand
AAAGGGGGATTTGTGCTTGACTTTTATCACAGTATCTGACCCCGAAATGGACATTTTCTTCTAAGCGGCATTGCAAAATATGTGTTAAAAAAACAATATGTCTGAGCTGAATTGGAAAGAGATAAATAAATGCTATAACAGGCTGCAAAGTTAGCAACTGTCCAATATATCTTCTGCCGCTATAATTCCTGATACTGATGCCTGGATAATACTTCTTGTTATACCTGCTCCGTCTCCTATACAATATAAGTTGTCCATGCTGATAGATCTCATTTTGCTGCTTACTTTAATCCTCAGTGAATAAAATTTAACCTCTATGCCGTATAACAATGTATCTGAATCTGCAATACCCGGCATAACTTTGTCCAGTTGATAAATAGTATCTTTAATGTCTACCAAATATCTATACGGCAAAACAAAAGATAGATCTCCCGGCATTGCAGATTCTAATGTCGGGTGAACAAAATTTTTTTCGATTCTCTTAGGTGTTGATCTTCTTCCTCTGATAAGGTCTCCGAACCGCTGTATCATAACAGATCCTCCGCTTAACATGTTTGCAAGATAAGCTATATATTGACCATAATGTACAGGTTCCTTAAAAGGTTCGGTAAATTTAGTTGATACAAGCAAAGCAAAATTGGTGTTCTCGCTTTTCTTATTTCTGAAGCTGTGCCCATTGACAGTAAAAAGATCATTTTCATTTTGTTCCATTGCAACAAAGCCCCCGGGGTTTACGCAAAATGTCCTCACTTTATCTTCAAAGGTTGATGTTAAGTATAGAATTTTAAACTCATACAGATAGTTTGTGAAATAATCGGTGACAGCCCTGTTCGTCTCAACCCTCACACCTATATCAACGGGATTAATATCAAACTTTATATCGTATTTTAGAGCTATATTCTGCATCCAGTCATTGCCTATTCTTCCCACTGCCAGAATAACTTTATCATAATAGAGCTTTTCTCCGTCACCCGTAACAATACCCTTCAGATTTCCATTTTCTACAATTAGGTCTTTAATGTATTTCTCGCAGAATATATTGATATTGTTTGACTGTCTAAGCTTATCGTACATATTTTTTATTGCCGAAAAAGCGCTGTCTGTTCCGAGGTGCCTGAACTTTGCAGCGAGAAGTCGCAATCTGTGCATACTGCATTTGTATGCCAGTTCTTTTATTTTTTCGTAATCATCTTTTGTCTCTATTGAAGTTATTCCGCTTAAATTTTTCCATACCGTATCCGCCTCATCTATTAATGTTTTAAGCTCCTTTTCCGATACAAACTCCGTTAACCATCCGCCAAAACTCGTAGTAAGCGCCAATTTGCCGTCAGAATAAGCACCTGCTCCGCCGAATCCGCTCATTATGTGTTTTCTATCTCTATGATTTATGTCCTTGCCCATTTCAAAAACATCAACTGTTATACCTTCAGCATCAATCAATTTATAAGCGGCAAACATGCCGGCGCTTCCCGCACCTACAATAGCAACTCTCATAAAAACCCCTCTTTATTATTTAGAAACCGGGTGCATTGCAATATTATGCAGATTCTCAACAGTTTAATCTGTTTTTCATATTGATTCAACAACGAATATTATATTTTCTTCTCCTCTGTTATTTTCAATGTGTCTTTTATATCTTTGATATGCAGGTCCATCTGAGGAAAGGGTATTTCTATATCATTCTCATATAGCGCGTTATATATGAGAACTAAGAATTCAGACATAGTCCTTCTCGGTTTTAACGTTTTCTCTCCTTCCACCCACACATATAGTTCAAAATCAACGCTGCTGTTGTTCATATTTGTCATAACAATCTGCGGTTCCATTTTATTACGGTTTTTAATATAGTGCAGCGGGCTTTTCTGCAATGCATCCAATACAGCCTTTTTTACCTTATCCGTACTGCTTCCATAAGCTACACCGAATGGAATACGCATTCTTCGAATATTATCGGCAAGCGTCCAATTGATAACATTATTTTGTATGAATGTCTGATTGGGCACAATAATATCGATATTATCATTTGTTGTGATTGTTGTTGAGCGGAGACGCATATCGCTTACTCTGCCTCTTAAATTTTCGGAAATTTCTATATAATCACCTATTTTTATGCTCTTTTCAAACATTAATATGAACCCTGATATGAAATTGGAGACGAGATTTTGAAGCCCAAAACCGACGCCGACAGACAGCGCGCCCGCAATTATGGTTAGAGAGGACAGATCAATGCCTATTATTCTTAAAGCTGCAAAAAATCCTATCAGAAGAATGGTATAATAGCCCATATTGCTCAAAATAACTTGCGAGGAGGGTGTAATATTGCTCACATAATAGCTGAGTCTGCCAATATATCTTTTGTAAAGTTTGCCTATGTAAAATCCTAAAATAAAGATCAGCAAGGCTATAAACAGCGAAATAATATTTACGAGTTTGCCGCTAATCGAAAAGAGAGGCGTATGAAGAACATTCCACCCGTAATTTATAATATATATAAACCTATGCTGTGTATCTTTAAAAAATACCTTTGTTCTGCCCAGCCTGTTTTTAAGCATATACCGCAGAATATTTTCTAAACTAAGCGATTCAATTTTTTTATCACTTGAGAATTTCTGCACCCATCCGTCAATTGCTTTTTCATAGGTAAAAACCTTTTTATCCTTATGTTTCAGAGCATTAAAAAATAGCACAAGATAATTGTCTATGATGCTGCTTATAATTTCATCTTTTTGTCTTTCATATATTTGTATATTCCGTGAGGCTCTGTTCAGATTATCTTGCTGGGAGGATATCAGCAGCAGCCTTTCTTTCTCAATTTTTTGTTTTTCTATATTAAGCTTTATCTCTTCATAGTTTGACTTAAGATCTTCTGCTTTCTTATCGGCTTCGCTTGTGCTGAACTTAATCCTGTTTAATTGAAGAGTGAGATAATTTTCCCATTTTTCAAAGTTTGCATTAAAATAATTAAGCTCCGCCTGCAGTTTCTCACGGGTTTTATAATAAAATGCATACTGCAGCTGATACAGTAAAAGCTCAGGATTATTTTCCGAGCTCTGCCGCACGGCACGTCCCACAAAATCCAGCTTATCATTTTTGTCTTTGAGCTCATTCTGAATCATTACACTTTTAATTGAATATTCTACAAGCTGCTTGACGGCTTTTAAGTATTCGGTCTGTGTAGTCAATTTTCTGCTGCTTAAATCCTTAAATACAGACGGAGGAGGATATTTTGATAGGTTGATCAGTTTATAAAGCAGCGCTTTTTCCAATTGAGCGTTTGGGCTATTATTTTGCTGTACTACTGACGAAAGCAGCTGTTCATACGGCTTCACAGAGCCCTTATTTTCATAAAGCGCACTGTTTAAATCCGCGGCAAATGCCGAATAAGATATAAAAAACAGTAGAAAAAACAGTTTTGCTATCCGCAACATAATAAATATTATAAGCAAATATAAACTATTTTTCCATATTAATTTGATAGCTCATTTTACACATCGCAGGCGATAGTTTATCTTTTGTTATTTATGAAAATGATGTAAAATAAATTATGGATTTTCTGCATCTGCTTCTAATTTTTGTCGTGGGGATAGTTGTAGGCTTTATAAATGTCATAGGTGCCGGCGGTTCATTCATAACACTCGCCGTACTCATCGCTATAGGCCTGCCGCCCACCGTTGCAAACGGCACAAACAGACTAAATATTCTTATACAGAATATATTTGCTTCTGCAAAATTCCATAGATTAAAAATATTGGATTATAAATTCACGTTTTCCATAGCAATACCTTTGATCATAGGTTCACTTGCGGGCACCTACATAGCAGTCCATATATCGGACGCTGCGCTGAAAAAGATAATAGCGGTGCTGATGATTCTGGTAACAGCTGCAACAATATACAATCCCCAAAAATTCTCTAACAAAAGTCTTTTACGGGAAAATAGACCGCTTAAATATATCGTCTTTTTTCTCATAGGTATTTATGGTGGATTTATACAGGCGGGCGTGGGGTTTTTCCTTATTGCGGCAACATTGTGGAGCGGATTCAGTATGTTGGAATCAAACGCAATAAAGGTGATGAGCATAACTATATATACGGCTCTGCTGCTGCCTATTTTTATTATGTATCATCAAGTAAACTTTCTAGTAGGAATTGTCATCGGTATGGGGAGTATTATAGGAGCAAAGATTGCAATATCGCTTTCAATCCGGAAGGGTGATAAATTTATACGCATTATTCTGCTGTTACTGTTATCTATTTTTGCTGTAAAATTATTTTTCTTTTAAGGGGGCATTATGATTAAAATAGCTATTTTGGCCATAGGAAATGAGATAGTAAACGGAGATATAACAGATACGAATTCATCGTACATTGCAAAAAAATTGAGGCAGGATGATTATGGTATAGGAGCAATATATGCGTTACCGGACAAGGTTAATGTTATAAGAAATATGATAGAAAAATTATCGGAAAATTATGACATTATCCTAACAACAGGAGGCCTTGGACCGACATTCGATGATCTGACTACCGAAGCTTGCGCCCTGGCGGCAAAACAAAATATTAAACTAAAAAAGAAGCTATACAAGCCCTTAATAAGCACTATCAAATCCAAAGGCGTGAAATTAAAGATAACTCATTTGAAGCAGATATACCTGCCTGAAAACGCAGATGTTATACCGAACGATTACGGTACGGCGCCGGGGTTTTGTATTAAAATCAACAGAGCCTTAGTCGCATCTATGCCGGGTGTGCCGTTTGAAATGAAGCATATGTTTGAGAGTTATATATTTAAAATGATAAAAAAGTTATATCCGCAGCCTGATATATACAAATATGACCTGAAATTTGCGCAGCTGCCGGAATCCGATGCGGACAGTTTCATAAGATCACAGCATTTTGAGGATGTGGACATTATATTGAATGCTATGAGCGGAGAGTTGGCGGTCAGATTGTCGTCAATAGATAAAACGGCAATAGAATCAGTTAGAGAAAAAATCACAAAACGATTTAAGGATAACTTTTACAGCGACGCAAATGAATCATTAGAAGAAGTTGTTCTGCGTATATTGGGAGAAAAAAAACTGACCCTTGCTGTTGTGGAAAATTTTACAGGCGGATATCTAACAAAACTTTTATCATCCAAGAATGGATTTTCGGGTTCCATAATTACCAATGATAATAGTATATCGATGATGAATAAAGCAGAAGATTTGTTCGGCGCAGATATCGTTATCTGTCCTCACAGCAGAGATGGGGACAGATTTAAGGTGTCTATACTGTTTAAGGATACTACAGAAACAGCAGACAGCATTGCTTTAAGCAGAAATTATCAAGAGTATGCCTCGAAAATAACATTAGGCTATTTATATCGAATGATTAGAAAAGCTTGATTTTTCATAGATATACTATAATATTTTTAGTTGAGAAGGAGGTTTAATAAATGGAGATAAAAATTTATCCGGACGGCATATTAAGAAAAAAAGCTGAAATTGTAGAAAATATAGACGATTCCATCATAAAAGCACTGAATGAAATGAAGGAAATAATGTATAAATACAACGGTATAGGCCTGGCTGCCGAACAGGTCGGCATATTGCAGAAGCTCGTTGTTATAGACACAAGAGTCGGGAATGACAGCAAATTGATTGAATTAATTAATCCTGAAATTATAGCAAGCGAAGGAGTATACGATGAGCATGATGAGGGTTGCTTAAGCATTCCAAAATATTACGGCGTTGTCAAAAGCAGGAAAAAATATGTTAAGGTTGAATATTTGGACAAAAATGGAAATGAACAAATCATTGAGACAGATGAATTTTTATCTGTAGTGCTGCAGCACGAAATAGACCACCTAAACGGCATCGTATTTATAGACAGAATGTCCCGTATACGCAGAGCCCTATTTAGAAAACAATGGAAAAAAATAACAGCTGAAAAGACGCTTGCACAATGAGAGTTATCTTTTTCGGCACAAGCGCATTTGCAGTGCCTACCCTAAAAAAGCTCGCAGAATCACCTCACGATATTGTGTTGGTTGTTACAACACCTGATGCACACGGAAAGAGGGGAAAGAAGCTCATTTATAGTCCGGTAAAAATTGAGGCCGAAAAACATAATATGGAAATTTATCAGCCGGAAAAACTCAAAAATGACGAAGCGTATGAAAAAATTAAGGGTGTAATGCCCGATATAGGGATTGTTGTTTCATATGGCAAGTTTATTCCGGATAACTTAATTGAATCGGCGAAATATAAAATGATCAATATCCATCCGTCTATTCTTCCGAGATACAGAGGACCTTCCCCGATTAATTATGCGCTGCTTATGGGCGATTCATATACGGGTGTTTCAATCATAGATGTAACCGGCAAAATGGATGCCGGTGATATATATATGCAGTGGCTTGCCAAAATTTATAATAACGACAACTACACAACCCTGCACAACAGGCTATCTGAAATGGGTTCTGATATGATAATGTGCGTGATGGAAAATATTGAGAAAGGCAGCTTGCATAAGATTGTCCAGGATGAAACATTGGCAACATTTACAAAAATAATAAATAAACAGGATGGTTTAATCAATTTTAAAGATGAAGATGCGCAGACAATACTAAACAAAATAAGGGCATTTTATGAATGGCCGAACGTCTATTTTTACTATAGAGGTAAACAATTTAGGATATTGGATGCAGAAACTGTAAATCTATCCGCT
>CAZOGA010000039.1:0-4344 GCA_964579095.1 uncultured Desulfurellales bacterium | reverse complement strand
TTTTAATATATCTTTTCTTGTGCTTCTACCATATGATCTATTTTATTCTGCCTGTCGCTATATACAAAAAAACGCGTATGCATATCATATTTTTCCCATTTTTATTTGTTTCATTTGAATATTTAAGAAATGTGATTTTATACGGTTTGCCCATAGGGAACTTAAGCACTCTTGTTGTGCAGTTGAAACCGTTTGTCAATGATGCCTCAATCCTGGGAAGCTATTTTCTTTCTCTAAAAATAGTTTTTATTAACATAGGCATATATCTGATAGCAAAAAAACATATATCCGGGTTTCCTATTATTGCAGTTGTAGCTTTGCTGTTATTCATACCCCAAAACAGAGCGTCAACAATAAAAACAACACAAACAATATCTATTGTTCAGGCAAATATACCGCAAAATGAAAAATGGAATCCCAAATATCTGTCAAGAAATTTGAAGACCTACATAGATTTGAGCAGCAATTTAACATCTAATATTGTTTTATGGCCTGAATCTGCATACCCTTATCTTTTCAGTAAAAATAATAATGCAGTATCGGATTTTATGAAAAGCAAGCCTTATAAATTGATTTTTGGTGCGGTAAGGCAAAACAGCGGTTATTATTACAACAGCGCTGTCTGCGCCGATCAATCCGGTGTTTTAGATGTTTACAGCAAACAAAAATTGGTTCCTTTTGCCGAATTTATACCCATAAGAAGTATATTTGCACACTTTATTCCAAGTTATATGGATCCTGGTGATTTTAGAGCAGGCAGGAAAGATAAAATATTCAGATTGGATAAACTTAATATAGGGAATATGATATGTTATGAAGAAAATTTTCCACATATAGCAAGAACATATAAAATGCTCGGTGCAGATGCAGTTATTGAGCTGACAAACGATGCATGGTTCGACCATACCCCCACATTTTACCTGCTGTCGCGTGACAGCATTTTAAGAGCAGTTGAGAACAATATCTGGATTTTTAGAGCTGCCAACACCGGTGTGAGCGAGATTGTATCACCTCAAGGCAATATTGTGGCCTCATTAAAACCATATACAAGAAACGTGCTTACCGAAAAAATAAGCTTTCATTATAGAAAACCGACCATATTTGACAGATGGGGACATTTTTTCCCTGTTTTTTTGATTATTTTTACAATTACAATAATTATTTTAACGATTTTTTATAAAAAAGATAGGAAGCTAAAATGAACAGCACGATATCAGGCAGCCACATACTCCATATAATACAATAACTTTTGTACAAAGACTCCCCGAACATTTCTAATATATAAAATAGGAAAAATATAGAGATGCTTATGATAATTCCTGCACTTTTTCCATTTCTCGCCAGCACTATACCCAGCAAAAATGCTATAAAAGATAAAAGCAGCACACTCGTGGAAAATACCATATTTTTATTTATGATATAAAGGGCTTCTTTATCATGAGTTTTTCTAAAATATCTATACAATTCAACAATATTCATAAAATGCGTGTCGTTTTTGTAAGACGGTAGATTAAGGGTCTTGCTCATACTTATATCCATATCATACGCTTTGAATGTGCCTGTATTAATAACATTATCTGTTTTGCTATAAAGAGATGCATCTTTGAATCTTAAGATAAAACCGTCTGAAGCGTCTATAAAGGATGCATGTTTCGCAGCAATGACAGTATCGTTGTTTTTCACAAAAAATACCCTATTTAATTTTTTATGATCCGGAGATATTTCTTTTACATAAACGGTTGATCCCTTCAAGCCTTCATAAAATGTTTTTTCCTTAATGCCGACATACATCTTATTTTTCACAACGCTGATTATAGTTTTTCTGTAGGCAAGTTTGGCTTTTCTCACTAAAAATGACGAATCATAAAATAGGATTACGAATATAAAAATAGTAAAAATAAAAGCGGGCAGATAAATTCTCAACAGAGAGAGTCCTGCAGATTTTAAAATTACCATCTCCGAATTTTTAGAAAGAGAGGTATATACAAAATTTACAGATAGGGTTAAAGCCATAGGAATTGTGAAAATTGAAAGAAATATAGTCATATAACTCATAATTTTTAAGATAGCACTAATCGTTTCACCTTTCGCAAACAGCAGGCTGTATACTTTAACCGTATTTCCTATCATCATAATGAGAGAAATAATGATTAAGAATGCAATAAAATTAATCGTTAGACTTTTTAGTATATACCAATCAATTTTTTTCATTTAAATTCCATATAAATATTTTATAACTGCTTTTCCAACGAACAAATAGATAATGGCGGATAAGGATAAAAACGGTCCGAACGGCAGCTCGCTTGAAAACTCTCTATGCTTAAGGCCAATAAGCGTTAAACCTATGACACTGCCTAAAAAAGAGGCGCAAAACAGCGAAAATATAATACCTTTTATACCCAAAAATGCCCCGATACCCGCCATTAATTTTATATCTCCGCCGCCCATAGCATCCTTTTTAAATATTAATTTTCCCAAAACAGCTATCAAATAAAGCAGCGCAAAACCAAATGCTGCGGATAGCACAGATTCCAAAACACCTACGGTAAAATAGGACGACACTATGCCGATAGCAATAAGTGTGATGCTTATACGATCGGGTATAACCATAAACGATAAATCTATAAAACTGCCCACTATGAGAAGGCAGGAGAAGATAAAGAAAATTAACGTATTTACCGACAATCCGTATTTCAAATATAAAAGCAAGCCGAGCAATCCCGTTATAAACTCCACAAGAAAATAACGAAATGAAATATGTGTACTGCAGTATCTGCATTTCCCACGCAGAGCAATATAGCTGATAAGAGGAATGTTGTCATACCATTTTATTCTTCTATTACATGAAGGACAATGAGACGGCGGATAAACAATGGATTGAGACAACGGTATTCTGTATATGCACACATTCAAAAAACTGCCTATAATGCTGCTGAATATAAATGATAAAACTGCATAAACCGTGTTTAAATCACTCATCTTTTTTGGTAGAAAAAACATATGCAACTATTATGCTGACACCGTACAGCACAATTAATGGACCAGCCATCAAAAATTGCGTAAATATATCGGGAGGCGTAAGAATCGCCGCAGTTATAAATATAAACAGCAAAGCATAATCGGATCTCTTTAAAAGATATTTACCGTCTATAATACCAAGCCGCGATAAAATAAATGATACAATCGGCATTTCAAAGACTATACCAAAAGCCATAAGCATTTTTAAAAGCAGTGATATATATTGTTTTATCGACGGCATTGCCGTTAGATCGCTGCCGCCGTACTTTAACAAAAAACTGAATCCTATGGGTAAAACGATTTTATATGCAAATACCACCCCGGATATAAAAAATAGAGTCAGGAAAAAAACAAACGGAAAAGCATATTTCCTTTCACTGTCCTTTAATCCGGGTTTAGCAAAAAGCCATATCTGATATATAGTCCATGGAACAGTAATAATAATTGCAGCAACAAATGCTATCTCTATTCGTATCCAGAATGCCTCGGTAACACCTGTAAATATAATTTTACTGCTCTGAGGCAAAGCATGCTTTAGGGGTTTTACAGCAAGCTGCAGAATAAACTCGGAGAAAGAGTAAGTCGCAATAAGACCCACCAGTAAACCAGACATAATCCAGAGCATACGTATTCTTAACTCCTCGATATGCTCAAACAGGCTCATATCATTTGGATTTTTCTTTGCTGCCTTCGTTCTCTTTCTCATCTTCACCTATTAATTTTTCCCAGCTTTTTTTTGCATCACTTGTAACATCAAAATCCTCTTCCATTTCAGCCTTAGCTGAATTTATAGCCGTCTTTATCTCTTTATTTATACGCCCTATAAATCTCATTATTTCAGGCAGGCGCTTCGGGCCTACAACAATTATAGCTATGAAAGCTATAACAATAAATTCCGGTGTTCCTATAGAAAGCACATTACCCTCTTAATACACAACCAAAATACGTCTATTCATTCTATATTCATTCTATATTAATTCTTTTAAATTTCAATATAAGAATTATTTTATTAACTGCGAAGCAGGTCTGCTAAAAATCTCTTCAATATAACAGCCATACAGGCAGGCCATGCCTTCTAAAATACTACATCCCATCGCGCTGACATAAACTTGCGGACAACCCTAACTGATCCCCACAGAAATTATCAGCACTGTCAACTTAAGCGCTTATTATGCTTATGAATAGATCAAGGAAGAAAGGGACATTGTGAATAAGCATAATAAGTATTTTAAGATTATCTTTGTCTTTCTTACTTCCTTAATGAGACCATCGCACAATGATACAATAACAATATAATACTGTTTCTTATCAAACTCTTTCAACTCA
>CAZOGA010000038.1:9263-11595 GCA_964579095.1 uncultured Desulfurellales bacterium | reverse complement strand
CCATTAATTAATACCATAGCCACAGTTTCTTTATATAAATCAATTGCATATTTCTTGATAGCATATTTTCCAGGTCTCCATAAATACATACCCATCCCCATAGAATAATTTTCACGGTGCTCATCTTCTTTTTTAATATCTGTTGAATAGAAAGCAGTTTCTTTAAGATTTAAGGCTGCCTTTCTCATTTCTCTGAAACAATTTCTTTTAGTTTTGCTCCATTCCAGAAGATAAATAGGCTTTAAATGAACATAGAAATAGTCAGTCATAGGATCTGATTCATCTACATACTCACAGGCCATTACAACCGCTTTTGCCCATTTCGGACGCAATTTATTATATAATTCCAATCCCTTTCTAAGCCTATCAGAGGCTTCCTCTCTTTCCCGTTCACGCTGTTTTTTCTCAATTTCCCCAAGTTCCATAGCCTTTTTCTCTACCTCAGCCACAACAGATTCATCTATGACTTCACCTGGAACAAAATAATATCCTATCCCAAACTTTTCCGCTATTGGCCGAATATATTCTGCTGTAGCCATTTTCTTAGTTTCCGTATTAACAATAGAATAATGCTGGTCTCCAATTATTCCTGTAATTACCCAATTTGTATCACGAACTGCTCCAGGACCCTCAAATATAAGTTTCTGACCACGCTTTAAATCATATTCTTTTATTTTTTCCCATCCATTACGTCCCATTCTCATTACCCTGGTCATAACAATACCCTTTCTATTTTTCTACATATATTATTTCTTCTTTGCTAAAGAAATCTTTTTCGACATATGGCACACAGTCATCACAAAACCAGCCTTTTAATATCGGTGTACAAAGATCATCTTGAAACGTAGTGACTTTTTGCTTTTTGCCAAATACTTCCCCACAACTTAAACAGGTATGGGGTTGTATGGGCAGGTCTGATAGTTTTTGTTTTATCTTATATATCATTGCCATCACTCCTTCCAATTAAATATATACTGGAATACACCATTATCATCAAAAACAAAGCCTATCTCATTACTGTCAAGATAAATTACTATGCCGCCATCTTCTACATCACGTTGCAATGAATACGATACTTTCTCTGTATTTTTAATGTCATTGGGCTGATGATCCAATATCTCTATTAACTTCCAGGCATCGGACTTAACTTCTATCACATCATTATGCGCTTTATCGATTATGTAATGTTTTACGATCTTCCCATCTTCCATATCTCTATCCTTTCGGTACATATCTTTTCATAAACCATCTCAAATACTTAGGTACTTTCACAAGCATATAGCCCTCTCTCTGTGCTTTCCATGACGGCAGGAATATACCAGAGCCAAGGTCTAATACAGCCTTAACTCCTTTGTCATAATAAACAGGACACGGCATATTATGTGTTGCCCAGGGTCCGCCATTGCTTATAATATCCGGTTTCCATACCTCTAATCCGTTATTATATACATCTACTTTTACTAAATTCTTAAACCACTTCTTATAAACAAAAATTGAACCTTCACCATAATTATCTTTCTCACCATAGCCAGGTGCTGTCAATTCATATAAACTATTATTCAGTATTTCTTCTTCCACAGTAAATATCATATCATCAGGGAATCCGCCTTCCCACAATCTCATATCCTGCCAGTATCGAATAATACCAGCTATCTTTACCTTATCGCCCTTTTTAAATTTATTCATTTTATTATTCCTTATATTTCTCCACGCTTTTTTAGCCATGATATGGCATATCTTATACTTGAGTAATCTGCAACATTATTTGGATAATTTGCTCTTGGATTATTTAAATATATCCGAAGCAAATCCATTGTAGAACGTCCTGGATATTTACGTACCAATCCAACAAATTTCGGTTCAGGCCTTGTCCCACGTGGGACATTATATTGATTTCGATCTAATATATTTTTTAAGGTTTGTCTGCTCCATTTTAATTTTGTTTTTTCCTCTATAAGAGGAATGGATTTACTTATACCCCCATTATCCTTAATAAATTTATAAGCATTCTCAATGCTTAAAAAACATTTAATCAACGCATCTTCATAAAATCCCATACCATATCTCCTCTATTATATTATTCCAATATAACATATTCACTTTTTCTTAACGGAAGTGTAGCTACAATAAATTCAGAATAAATGTCTGTGTAAATTCCTAATTTTTGCATTTTTTGCTCAATTATTTCATCATCGACCTCTATAAGCTTTATCTCGTTATCGTGTTCGGGATAAAATTGCCTTAACAACGTCTTTATAATGGCAGCGGTATTAAGACTAAATACTGCATAGACAAGTTCTGTCCCATATCCATGCCAATCCAACCATACCGC
>CAZOGA010000038.1:0-9163 GCA_964579095.1 uncultured Desulfurellales bacterium | reverse complement strand
GGCATATACAGCAAGAGCGGGAACACTTCTTAGCTATCGTTACATATATTATAAAAAAATATTTATAGCCCAAAGGCTGCGGAGGGCAGACCTGCCGATACCATGCATCTGTACCGGTGACAGGTCTAACAACCTCCGCCTACAATATATATATCATTTTTTATTGCTTTCTAATCAGTGGGGGCCGGGAGTCGAACCCGCGCCAGTTTTCACTTCCCGGATAGTCAATCCGGTTATACTCGCATCCACGTGCTGACTGGGCACGATCCAGCGAGAGAGCTCTAAGCCTCTAAGCTACCCCACGTGGCCGGCTTTTGGTGACCCGGACCCGACATGAACCGGGCGCAATCTTTTTTTACTTCGCCTATGTTATATATATCATATATTTGGGAATTATTTCTTATTTATTGTTTGAGGAATCATTCTCTGAGGATGCTGGGAGTTCTCTTAATTCTTCAGGGGTATATATCTTATAATCTTTATTTTCTACCATTTCCAATTCATCTGTAAGTAAACGCACGTAGTCATCAGCCGGACTTTCTACAAGCTCAGAATAAGATTTAGCCAGTCTATGTAATACCAATGACCAATGGCCAGACCCTTCTATATCGTTAAGCCTGAGTGAACGATCATATTTCATTATCGTACGCTTAATCAATCCAGTTAATAATGACTGCAAACCCAACTGAGGCACATCAATTCTTATTTCTAATAATGTTTCATAGGCAGGGGATAAACCATAATAGGCACTTGCATGGGTATTGTAGAAGCCGTAATCGGTATAATCAAGTGATTGCATATATTGATATGGATCATTGCCATAATTTATATCTCCCCTAATACATTTCATAAAAAAATATGCCCAATCCATGTCAGCCATTTTATCAATATCCCAAAAATAAAACAAATAATCGGATATTGCCTGCTGCCAGTTCTCGGGCTCTATATCAACATAGTAATTGAGTTGATCTTTTAACAATTCAATTATTCCCAATACATCATATCCCATAATAGCCAGTACTTCTATGGCTTTACGGATATGAGTATTCATTGCCAGACGATAGGCATGATCGGGGACATTTGGTGTAGGGATAACAATTCTTTCCCCGGGTGAGTACAATTCTTTAACACGTATACTTGGAAGAAATGGTATAATCGCTAAACGATCTTCAATAGACCGAGATATATTTGTCAATCTATCTTCTGTTACACGAATAACCTTTGGCAGTTTAGTGGTTTTCCGTACTTTTCTCCCTTTTCTGGCAAAATACCAATATAACACTGAAGTATAATTCTTGTACGGTACCCACATTCACTCCACGGCCTCCTTTTCCTCATACCACTTTTTTGCCCTGTTCTACAGCCAATTTCTTTAAATTATCTATAACAATATAAATACTATTAATTGCATTTTCAACGGCTTTTTCATTTATATTTTTCAATCCAAGCCTGGCATAGTATAGCAACTTTACTAATTTACTCATTACTTCTTCAAAATTCGGTATCATCTCCACAAATAAATCAACGTCTTCATCGCTAATCAAAGATAGACCCAGGGCATTGTCTTCAACATCTTTATCATTTATTTCCTCAGCACTTTTGAGTAAATTAATTGATATTTTTTTAATAGCATTTACCCGCTTTTTTATTGTTACACTATTATTTATTTCAGCCCTTTTTTCAGTATTTGTATAATCATAATAAAACCTGATATTTTTGTCCATATTAGATATTACATGATATGGCAGTGAATAACCCAATGAAGCCATTCCCCCATATACATCAGCAGCTGTTTTATAGAAATAAACTTTCTTTCCTGAATCGCTTACTTGATAAACGCTATTGCCGTGTTTGCTAATATCTATGTAACCATCATGCACGGCCTCTGCCATTTTATCCTGAATATCAAGCAATGGCGTGCCCTGATTTATAGTTTGTTTATTATTTAATTGATACACAATTGTTGATAGTGGAGCAAGGTAATTCTTGGCACCGCGTACCCAATAGTCTTTATCAGCTCTATCCATCTCAACAATCTTATCCATATTAGGGCTAAATAAGATATTGTAGTAGGCACCACCCATTACAAATTGGATCTGTACATACCGACCACCTCCAGAAAATCTATCGTATATTTCGGTTGGATATGCGGGCCCATAGCATTTATCCCCTATACAAAAGATAAAACGACCCAATTTTTTACGATTTATATGATCAACTGGAATAGGCCTGATATTATAGTCTGCTATTTTCTCCGGAACCACCCACAACGTATCTTCTGAGCTATCTAAATAATTATATCCGTCAAATAATAACACATTATTTGTAGCTTCTCCGGTTGGGAATATGGATGCCAGTTTAATTAATCTTGCAGGACTACCATCAATTTTATATGATCCCTGTTTTAGATAAGGAAACACATTTTCCATATCGGCATTATTATTAAATATATTTATAGGCTGCTTCGGAGGAGTATACGGCATCGTGATATTGTCTTTTGTAAGCATCATTTTTTTATACGATATCTTATACTGAGATGCAAACTTAGATAAAGGCATGTGTGATACCTTCTTCAATTCACCCGCCTTATAAGTTCTAAGCTCAACTGTTGTTTTATCTGAAGCAATCTTAGCAACAGCACTTACTTTCTCTAATAATTTTGCATGGGATAACTCCACATCCATTTTGCTGGCTAATTTCTTCATACCCTTTTTCTTCAAGATTTCCGCTACTTTCATACGACGGGCTTGATTCTGCCGTATCAACATCTGCTGCAATAAACTGCCGCGGTCGTCTCTGTTATAGGGAATAGAGTTAATTGGGAATCGCTCTTTTGGCCCCAAACCACCAAGATTCTCATTAAATAAAACCGATTGCAAGTCCTCAGCTTTCGCCGGATAATATTTGTTCTTATAAACATACATATCAAAAGGACTAATATTATAATTTTTTATAACAAACGGAAATGTAATCACAGATTCACCATTACCAGCAACTACCTCACCCAATGCAAAACCAATATCATAATTAGAATGCTCATCATCAAAATTAATAGCGGTTATATTATTTGACAAAAACGGGAATTCTTTTATTATCAATTCCCTTACTTCTTCACCCCATTGCTCGGGATCGCGCTGGAGACTATATGCCGCTATTTTCCCCATTATCTGATTGCGTATTTCAGCAGATGTCTTTAATCTGAACATTTAATTAACTCCTTATCTTAAATGCCTTTATTAATAGCTTTATGGCTTATCACTTTATTCCCCTTGCCTGTTATGGCACCACATATTCCCCTATATCTATTTTATGGGCAATTGCATGTACGGATTTGGAATATATTTATAGGCTTTTTTCACATGCCTTGCTTTCTTTTTCTTACTTTTCCTAACATACTCAGGTAATTTTTCTAAATCAACACCTTTAGCTTTAGCCTCATCAGCCCACTGCTCTGCTTTATCGGGATGAGTTGCAAAAGCCCATCGCAATTGTGCCTTTGATTTGAATAAGGGCATTATTCTGCTCCCATATAATTCTTTAATATAGATTGCCCAACTGAGAATATTTTATTAGCTCCTATACCGCCTAATAATGCCAGGCCACCTATTATTCCTCCTCTATGCTTTAAAGCCTTACCAGCAGCTTCCCTGTACTTTCCATAAAGCATTCCCATGCCAGCACCAGTCCCTAATCCAGCTGCAGTAGTCAACGCCCTACCCTTCAATGTATCCATCTTATATTTTTTCAGTAATTGATTGCGAATGTCTTCAACATTGGCCTGATCTACATAACTATGTGGTGCCGCATCTATGTAACCATAACTTTGCTGCGCATATTTAGAAATAATTAGATTGGGAATATAAGCATTCCCATTATACATGCCATGCTTCAGACCTCTACTTATAATACGCCTGGCTTCATCAAGAACCTGCTGCTTTCTTATTTCAGTATGGAATTTATTAAGTATTTTATTGCCTTTACGAAATAAATAATTAGTTCCAATAGTGCCAAGAGTAAATCCTGCAAGTGGATATAATATGCTTGCTGACCTCTTCGGTTTTATAGTTCCCTTACTAATTCCACGATTATACCGATTTATATCCTTATCATGCTTCTTATTATACTGTTTAGCAGCAATATCAGCTCCTGCTATAGCCATTAACGTACCACCTAATAAACTATATTGTCGTGGCACAAGCCTTCTTCCTACGGCATAACCGATACCGCTACCAAGACCAGATGCAAACATTCCCTGATTTATAATACCATAACCTGTCTTTTTCTTTGCCGCATATTTATTCATATATTCATAATAAGTCATTTCTATTTTCCCTTTGCTTTGGCCTTATCATCATCCTGCTTTGGTTCAACAGCAAATACACCAAAATAAATATTGAAGAAAAATGCGTACATTATAAGAGCTGAAATCCAAAACGGTGTGGCCAATGCAAAAGACACAACAGCAATTGTTTTTGACAAATGCTTGGCATCCATAAATGGCCTCACAAATATATCGGGTATGCCATGATAAGACTTTTTATACCTATGCCAATCACTCTCAAAAAAGGTTTTCAACCATTTATGGGAATTGATAAACTTTGACTGACCAAAAACAGAGTTTTTGTAATGAAATATCAACGTATCATAAACAGCCCACATCAAACTGGCTAATGCAAAAAAAGCAACATGTGGAGCTCCTGTAAATAAAGCAGCAAGAAATATTATAAACACAGTCCCCAATATCAATCTATCCCGTGATTTTAAATGCATGACAATCTCCTATTTGTTATTAATAGATTATGCTATTTCTTTTTGCTACAACTTTCAATTTTGGGGAATCTTCGGCACACAACACTACGAACTCTGGCTTTCTCAGCGGGATTGCCAAATCTTGCAACACGCTGCAAAGCATTTCTGGCATGACCAATGTCAGGAATATAATAGGCACCACGACCCGCCGGATTTTTCTTGTTTTTCCGTTCAGGAAATACAAAATCGGACTTCGGCGCATTTTTCCTTTGCTGATACGTGGCCCGATAAGCATGCTTAAAAAAATAATCGCTGAATAACATTTGCAATACTCCTATTTTATTTTCAATATCATAACATTATAAAGACATTTTATTATAAGTCTTACAAATTGAACTTTCAAGTGATAAAACAAATGTATATGATATCTATGTTATTTTACTCTTGCCGCAATTATCTTTACAGCTCTTATCACGTTTTCCAGACCATTGTATATGCCATCCCTATAATCTCCAGGCGTATAAACTTGCAATGCATCGACTTCCATCGCTTTTATTGTAACAATAAGGTCTTTTACTATTTTTTTCGTTATGTCCGATGCCTTGCTTTTCCTTGCTCCTTGTTTAGCCATTTTCTCAACTACAATTTGAAGGGAACGCATATAATATATCAACATAAGCAAAAACGCTAATACAAACATCCCAATTCCAGCAATTATTATTGTCACAGCAATCGGTATCTCAATCATTGTCTCTCCTTATAGAAATCGTGATCCAACTTCTCTATTATCTGAATATTCTATTTCAAAAGACGACGACAACTTATTATTTTTAAGTATATTATCATCCATATCGATTCCACAAGAACTAACGAAAAACGAATCTTTTAATATCTTTTTTGATAATCCTATCACACCCTTATCATGCCAATGTCCAAACCATATCCTCTTATATCGAAGTCCCATTGAATGGAGACTTTGTTTTATACCCTTTGAATTGCATATTACATATATTGGATATTTACTCATCATCGGCATAATATATTTATTAAATTTTAATGGTTCCGATACCACCATTCTACCATCCACCGCTATTATCATGTCATTGTCCTTCCAATGTTTTCATTTAGTTTTTTTCTTGTAATGGCTTGCAGGCAGAGCATAACAATGACTGCCTGCTCAACCATTACAATTTATTTGCAATAATTAAATTATCAGGCATAGATTAGGCCAGTTAGTTCATTGATTTCGCCATATATTTCTTTAAAAACTTTATCTCTATATCTTGCAGCCGATTTAAACCAGATAAATGTTTTTGTATTTGTATCAAAATTCTTTTCTAATACTGAATTTCTGAGTTGCATCAATAATCCAATTGCATTCCCTATGTCTATGCCGTTTTCTTTTGCATCCAATAATTTGTTCCTTATATCTTCAACCAATACATCGATATGGCCGTCTTTTTCTGTTGTTTTTTCATTATTCTTTTCTACATCAAGCATTTAATTATCCTTTCAATCTTTTATTTGCTGTATTAAATAATAGATTACGTTATCGCTTCTGCAACAGCACATAACCTGATAAATATTTCATCTTTATCACGCTCATCCTTCGGCAATTCATTGAATGGTACCATATCAGGATGAATTTTCTTTTCCGGATCACGTTTTTCACCGTAAGTCCATCCCATTTTAATATGCTCTTCCCACCAACTATTGTGTGCTTCCTCAGCAGATTTAAATTTATCATTCCCACATTGGCGCTTAATAACTTCCAGGAATTGTTTTTTAAATGCTATATCACGATCATCCCAATGTTCGGGAACAATACGCCTACCCGATATCTGTGCTTCAAGTCTTGCCGCTTCATACACGAAAACAGCACGCTGTAAATTAAGTTCTTCATCATTTTCCATCTCACGCCTCCATTTTTTTAATCATAGATATTTATTCCATACTCCTCACTTTTAAGTATTGATTTCAATAGCGTAATGCTTATTACAGGAAATCCCATTCCCCAATTCCTCTGACACTCTCTTGCCTTCCTCTCTATTTTAACCCATACGTTCTTTGGAATAAAAATCTTCTGTTGTTTATTATTTTTTTCTGCTTGATAACCTTCAAGTTCCTCAATTCTTTCAATTGCTTCATCAAGTAGATTCTGATGCTCACCGCTTTGTAAGCGCCAGAACAAATTACGATCTCTTTTACTTTCCTCAATAAATTCGCTTAAATTCATTTTTCATCTCGCATCTTTTTTACCAGGTTCAAATAAATCAAGGCTCCGTCGTTCTGGTTCAGGTAACTCAGGGCCCTGCCGCTCGGGTTCATGATTAATTCGATAAAAATAATTGTATGCTTCGTAGTAATCTCTATCATTTTCATATAATTCTCGATCTGGCACATTGCCTAATACTCCATCATCTAAACCCTGATTTGAGGTTCGCATACTCATATCATCCTCCTGCTATTAAAATCATTATCAAATTTTCTTCCCACAATAAGGACAATATAATTCTGAACTTTCATTCCCTTGTAGCCAATAATCATTATCATTTACAAGCGCTAACAATGCAAATTCAACTCCACAATTTTTACATTTAATCTTCATAACGTCAAACGGAATATATATCGTGTGTTTACTAATTAATTTCTTGCTTTGGTCATTTTTATTGTTTACTTTTCTCTTATTCATTTTCTTTTTCTCTATTTTTGTTATTGACTTCGATATAAGTTTCTTGTACTTCCCAAGCTAAATATCCAAGCATTGCCAATATAGAATCTCTCCCTTTTATTCCATATTTCTCAATATAATCAGATAATAACGTACTTATTCCAAAGTCAAGTTCGCCAATTTGATGCATTCCACTGTCATCATCATAATAGAAATCAACGGTTAATAGATTCTTACGCATTGCCATTTTATTTATCCTTATTTTCAATATCCCACAAATAATAGCGCCCGCCTACAATCTTAAAATAGAAAATATCATTTGAGTCTATACTTATCTGCGCATAAGTCGGAAAAAAGAATAGCCACCAATATTTCCATTTACTAAAAATTTTTCTCTGAGTATCGGCAGACGAAAAAACATGATTATCATAGAAAGGATTACTTCTATCATAAGCCTTATTCTTGAATTTATTCACTCTCTTTCTCCTTTTGTTTAAGTAACTTGTAATATAAATTTTTTTGATGTTCATATAAATTGGAAAGCTCTTTTATCGTATAGGGTTTAAATTTTTCATCTGGAGACGTTCTATAGCACATAACTCCATCAATAATTCTCTCCTCTTTATACATAAGCCAATTCTCCTATATCTTATTCAAAGGGTAGATTAAAGTTCAGATCATAGACCAATACAGAAACATATAACAAACAATAACCTACCCTTGAATGTCTAAAAATATTATTCATTACCCGAATATAGATTAAACATTATCTATCTCTTCATAACTATCACCACTACCCGTCGAATCGGGTAATGCCGATACCGCTACAAGTCTATTTTGCAACACATCATTCTGATGCCTAAGAGCTTCAACTTCCTTTCGTACTCTTCTCAGAGCTTCCTCAAATTGAGCACGTGGGATAATAGGGGTATCGTACACATTAATCTCCTTCTCTTCTACAGCATACGCCCTGGCAATTTCCTCGCTCACGATTTTAATAGAATAAATTGCCTGTTCTCCGTAGTATTCTGTGCTAAATCCATCCCCAGTTGGTACATCAACACGAAGCAATCCCCCAAGATCTGACTTTTTAATAATACCAGCAGTTAGCCCATGTCCCATTAATTTTATTACTGCCCACATATCATTTTTTTGTTGTTTCATAATCGGTCTCCTTATTTGCTCTCCTTCAATTTCTCATACCAGATAGCCATTTTTGCAGGATCGTTATCTATAAGCGCCCTTTCCGCAATCCAATAATTTTGCTCTACCATTCACCCAAATCATTTTAATTCTTTAATAATATTATTTCTATCATTAACAATTCTAAATTCCAGTTGATAAATATAATTCATTTCATTTTCCATACGTTTTATTTTATCGTGAAAGAGTTTCAGTATTAGTCCTGCCATTTCTCTTGCAAGATGCCATTTTATATCATCTTCAATTTCATTTTGATCATAATAAGAATCAAAAGGACTTTTACCCATTGAATATTCAACGAATAATTTTTTTAAATTAAATATTTTTATAGCATCTCCTCTTATTTTAAGAGGATATTTGTTATTGATGAAATCAAACCAATCACGTTCAAGAATAGGCTCTTCATACCAATCCCCATTATCGTAATCAAATCTCAATAACATCAGTTCTTTATTTTCGTCTCTTCTTATTCTTATTTTCATTATTCTTTCCTATTGCTTTTAATGTTTAATTCTTTCTCTATTTTTAGAGAACAAGTCA
>CAZOGA010000037.1:3600-11613 GCA_964579095.1 uncultured Desulfurellales bacterium | reverse complement strand
ATTCACAATGTCCCTTTCTTCCTTGATTTGTGAATAAGCACAATAAGCGCTTAAGTTGACAGTGCTGATAATTTTTGCGTAAGGTAAATTATGCGCTGTGAATATAAAAAGGAAGTTATGAAAGGTCATGTCAATGCTATTTATAAACAGGTTTTGATCTATGGAAATAAAACTGCAGGCTCTTTCTTTAATACGAGTTATTAATTGAGCGTCTTATACTAAAATATGAATTAATTTATGCTTTACAATTTTAGTGTAACATAGTATTCTTTTCAGAGATTTTTTTAGGAGGCTATTGTTATGTCTACACTTAAAGAGGATGCACTACATTACCATTCAATGGGAAGACCGGGCAAATTAGAAGTAAAACCTACGAAACCATTTAAAACCCAAAAGGATCTGTCTTTGGATTATACACCGGGTGTTGCATATGTTTCTTTGGATGTTGCAGATAACCCTAAGAATGCATATAAATATACGGCAAAAGGCAATCTCGTTGCTGTTGTGTCTAATGGAACAGCTGTTCTCGGACTGGGCAATATAGGGGCATTGGGATCAAAGCCTGTTATGGAGGGCAAGGGTAATCTATTCAAAAATTTTGCAGACATAGATGTATTTGATATAGAAGTAGATGAAAGAGATCCGGATAAGATGGTTGATATTGTTGCTGCTTTAGAGCCCACATTCGGCGCTATAAATTTAGAGGATATAAAAGCTCCGGAATGTTTTTATATAGAGGATAAACTTAAAGAAAGAATGAATATACCGGTGTTTCACGATGACCAGCATGGAACGGCTGTGATAACCGGAGCCGCTATTCTTAATGCTTTGGAGATATCAGGCAAAGATATATCAACATGCAGGCTTGTTGTAAGCGGAGCTGGCGCAGCCGGTATGGCATGCACCAAATTTTATGTAACGCTCGGAATTAAGAAAGAAAATATTCTTATGATTGACTCGAAAGGTGTTATCTACAAAGGAAGAAAAGAGGGCATGAACAAGTACAAAGAGTTTTTCGCGGCTGAAACCGATGCGAGAACACTTGAAGATGCTCTAAAAGGAGCTGATATCTTTTTGGGTGTTTCACAGCCAAATGTTGTTACAGAGAAAATGGTTAAGAGCATGAACAGCACGCCGATCATTTTTGCTATGGCAAATCCGGATCCTGAAATAACATATGAAAAAGCAAAACATGCCAACCCCAACGCTATAATGGGAACAGGCAGGAGTGATTATCCGAATCAAATAAATAATGTGCTCGCTTTCCCATTTTTATTTAGAGGCGCGCTTGATACTCGAGCCAGGCAGATTAATGATGAAATGATGATGGCTGCATCAAAGGCTTTAGCGCAGCTCGCTAAAGAGGATGTTCCTGAAAGCATTCTAAAAGCTTACGGTGTAGAGAATCTGAAATTCGGACCGGATTATATATTGCCCAAACCGTTCGATCCGAGAGCTCTTGTTTATGTTGCGCCTGCAGTTGCTCAGGCTGCTATAGATTCCGGTATGGCGCAGGTAGATAATTTTGATATAAAACAGTACAAAGAACAGCTTAGAGAAAGATTGGATAAAACAAAAGCTGTCACAAGGTATATATACAATAAAGCCAAGAGCGATCCCAAAAGGGTTGTATTTACGGAAACAACAAATGCAAATATTTTGAGGGCTGTGCAGGATGCTCTTGATGACGGCATAGTAAAGCCTGTGTTTATAGGCGCAAGAAGCTATACAAAAGATGATGTCATCAAAAGAATAAAAGAACTTGGATTGAGGGAATCTATATTGGATAAAATAGAATTTATAGATCCTATGTACTACAGCAAAACGGATGAATATGTCCGGCAGATATTTAAGGCAAGGTCGAGGAAGGGTTTAACGGAAAAAGAGACATACTATCTTATGCATCATAGACCTAATTATTTTGCGGCGATGATGGTTAAAAATGGCGATGCAGATTCTATGATAGTTGGCGAAACATACAATTATCCCGCAATAGTCAAGCCGGTATTGCATTTTACCGGTAGGAATGAAGATAGTGTTGTGGCTGGCTTATATGTAATGATTATAAATAATAAGATATACATTTTCGGCGACACAACAATAAATGTAAATCCGACGAGCGAACAGCTTGCAGTAATAGCAAAGGAATCAGCAGATTTTTATAGTGATCTTACAGGTTCCGAACCCGTTGTTGCTATGCTATCCTTTTCTAACTTCGGCAGCAATAATCAGGAAGAAGCAAAGAAGATAAAAAATGCTGTTTGTATTGCCAAAGAGAAATATCCGGAACTTGTTATAGATGGTGAAATGCAGGCAAATGTAGCAGTAGATAAAGATCTAAGAGGTGAATTCTACCCATTCAGTGATTTAAACGGCAAGGATGTGAATGTGCTGATATGTCCTGATTTAAATTCTGCAAATATAGCGTACAAGCTGCTTTATAAAATGGGAGGAGCATATCCGATAGGACCTATATTGGTTGGGTTAAAACGATCTGCTCATGTCCTTGAAATGGGCTCAAGTGTTTCCATGATAGAAGATATGATAGCCTTAGCAGTGCTTGATGCGCAAAGAAAAGAACAATAGTTTTTGATACTTCAGCCTTGCCCGCTTTAAATAGGACAAGGTCTTTTATTTTATTTTCAGGGGGAATAATAAATGGGGATGAGCATTTCTCAAAAAATATTAGCGAGAAAGAGCAGAAGGGATTCCGTGTCACCCGGTGAAATTATCTTAGCCGATGTGGATTTGGCATTTGCAAATGATGTAACAGCGCCTATTGCAATTAAATTTATTGAAGATTTGGGCGTGGATGTATTTGATAAAGATAAAGTGGCATTAATTCCAGATCACTTCACACCCAATAAAGATATCAAATCCGCTAATCAATGTAAAATAATGAGAGATTTTGTTAGAAAGACTGATTTGGGTAATTATTGGGAGACAGGTGAAGTAGGCATAGAACACGCGCTTCTTCCCGAACAGGGGTATGTAAAACCGGGGATGCTGATTGTCGGCGCAGATTCTCACACCTGCACGCATGGTGCTTTGGGAGCTTTCGCCACAGGTATGGGTTCAACAGATTTAGGCTTTGCATTTGCAACAGGCAAGTCCTGGTTTCGAGTGCCGGAATCTATAAAATTTGTCTACTCAGGCAAAAGGAACAGCTGGGTTGGCGGAAAAGATCTGATTTTATACACTATAGGAAAAATAGGCGTTGCCGGTGCGTTGTATAAGTCCATGGAGTTTACAGGTGATACTATAAGCTCACTTCCCGTGGAAGATAGATTGACAATGTGCAATATGGCTATTGAGGCGGGAGGTAAAAATGGCATCGTTGCTGCGGATGATGTTACGTTTGAATATTTGAGGGGCCATAACGTTAAAGATGGTGATTGGGATGATTTATCAAGCGATGATGATGCAGAATATTCAAATATTGTTGAAATCAATGTATCGAACATTGAACCTCAAGTAGCATTTCCGCATCTGCCCGAAAATTCCAAAGGCGTAAGCGAAATAAAAGAGGATATAAAGATAGATCAGGCGTTTATAGGGTCTTGCACAAATGGGCGCATTAGCGATCTAAGGCTTGCGGCAAAGGTGCTTAAAGGTAAGAAGGTTGCCAAATATGTGCGTTTGATTGTTATTCCGGCTACTGTCGATATTTATAAACAGGCATTAAGTGAGGGGTTGTTTGATATATTTTTGTCTGCAGGGGCTGCTATTTCCACGCCGACATGCGGTCCGTGTCTCGGCGGGCATATGGGCGTTTTAGCGGACAATGAAATTGCGATATCAACTTCAAATAGAAACTTTGTCGGCAGGATGGGATCGCCGAAATCATTCGTTTATCTGTCCAATCCGGCAGTGGCTGCGGCGAGCGCGATAACAGGAAAGATTACAAACCCTGATGAGGTGATGCCATGAAATTAAAGGGGAAAACCTGGGTATTTGGAGATAATATAGACACAGACGTGATCATACCGGCAAGGTATTTGAACACTTCAGATGAGAATGAGCTGGCAAAGCACTGTATGGAAGATGCTGACCCTGAGTTTGTAAATAAGATAAGCAGGGCGGACATTATTGTTGCAGGATACAATTTCGGCAGCGGTTCGAGCAGAGAGCACGCGCCTATTGCAATTAAGGCAAGCGGTATATCCTGTGTTATAGCGAAGAGTTTTGCGCGTATTTTTTACCGCAGTTCCTTTAATATGGGTTTGCCTATTTTTGAATCCGAAGATGCCGTAAATAATATAAAAGAGGGTGATGAAATAGAGGTTGATACCAATACCGGCATTATCAAAAATATTACCGCTGGTGGGGAATATCGTTCTAATCCTATACCTGAATTTATGCAGGAGCTGATTGCGGCGGGCGGATTGTTTAATTATGCTAAGAAAATTATAAAATCATAAGATGTTGGGAGTCTGATATGGCTGAATTTAAAATAGCGGTAGTGGAAGGTGACGGCATAGGTCCCGAGATAGTGAAAGAGGGAGTGAAGGTTTTAGACGAAATAGCAAAAAAATTTAATCATAAGTTTGATTATACAACTGTTTATATAGGCGGATGCGCTATTGATAAATTCGGAGATCCGCTGCCTCAGGAAAGCATAGATAATGTCCTTGCAAGCGATGCACTGTTTTTCGGTTCGGTAGGTGGTCCAAAGTGGGAGAGTCTGCCCCAGGAAAAAAAGCCTGAAACGGGACTTCTTGGAATAAGAAAAGCTCTGGGTGCATTTGCGAATCTACGTCCTGCTAAGGTGTTTAGCGAACTTATTGATTCAAGCACTGTGAAACCGGAGGTGATTTCGGGTATAGATATAATGGTTGTGCGTGAACTGACCGGCGGCATATATTTTGGAGAGCCCCGCGGCGTGTTTGATCTGCCTAATGGCGAGAAAAAAGGTGTGAATACCATGGAATACTCTACGCATGAAATTGTAAGAATAGTGAAACTGGCATTCGAAACGGCAATGCAGAGAAATAAAAAAGTAACAAGCGTTGACAAGGCTAATATATTGGATGTATCGCAGCTTTGGAGGGATATCGTTGAAGATACGGCAAAAGATTATCCCGAGATAGAATATAATCACATGTATGTAGATAATGCGGCCATGCAGCTTGTGAGAAATCCCAAACAGTTTGATGTAATTGTTGCCGGAAACATTTTTGGTGATATTTTGTCCGATGAAGCCAGTATGCTCACAGGCTCCATAGGTATGCTTGCTTCTGCCAGTATTGGCGGTGATGTGGGCATGTTTGAACCTATACACGGTTCTGCGCCGGACATAGCAGGACGTGGCATAGCTAATCCTTTGGCTCAGGTTGAATCTGCTGCCATGATGCTTAAATACGGCTTAAAGCTGGACGAAGAAGCAAAAATAATTGAGAAAGCTGTTGAGTGTGTTTTGAAAGACGGCTACAGAACACCTGATATTATGAGCACAGGTAAAAAACAGGTTTGCACAAAAGAGATGGGGGATTTAGTGGCAAAAGCTGTTAGTGAGGCGTAGGCTTGCTTATAGGTATTATATCTGATTCGCACGATAATATAAGCAAATTAAAAGAAGCTGTAATTAAGCTAAATGATGTTAATGCTGATTTAATTATTCATTTGGGGGATATTGTTTCTCCATTTTGCTTTGATGAAATAGATAAATTAAATGCGGAGTTTATGGGCGTATTCGGCAACAATGACGGCGAATTAATAGGGCTATGTGAAAAATCCAATCACAATCTTTATAAACCCCCTTATGAAATTAGCTTGGATAATAAGAGTTTCATATTGATGCATGAACCGTTTGGGCTTGATAGACTATCAACGATTTATGATTATTGTTTGTACGGGCATACTCATAATATAGATGTAAGAAAAACTAAAAGGGGATATATAATTAACCCTGGAGAATTATGCGGATATTTAACAGGCAGAAGCACAATGGCGATAGTGGATACATCTCGCAACAGCGTGCAGATAATGGATGTTTGAGTTTTATAAAAAGTGTGAAGTTTGACAGCAGCTATCCCTCTGCTCCCAAATTAGAGTTACCTCAATTTGCATTTTGCGGCAGAAGCAATGTGGGCAAATCCTCTCTTATTAATGCAGTTTTGAATAGAAAGATTGCCCGCATCAGCAAAACCCCGGGTAAAACTACATTGATCAATACATTCATTATAAATGAAATGTTCTATCTCGTTGACCTGCCCGGATATGGTTATGCAAAAAGGTCTAAATCAATGCTCAAATCTTGGAAGTATATGGTAGACAGCTATCTGAAATATTCAGTTAATTTAATAATGGTTTATGTGCTCATAGATTCAAGACACAAGGCTATGAAATCAGATATAGATTTTATTGAATGGCTTGTATATTATAGTAAACCATTCAATATTATTTTTACTAAATCTGATAAAAGCTCGCAAAAAACCGTAAATGAAAACATAAAAAGTTTGATAAAACAATCGAACGTACCATATTTTCTAACATCCGCTCAAAAGAAAAAAGGGATAGATAAAATATGCAATTCAATGAGAACAAATTTAGAGAATGTATTTACTTAGATCTCTATCTTCTACAACATCTGCAAGTTTGTTCTCCACGTATTTTGAATCTATAAGTATTTTTTTATCTTCTATATTGGGTGCTTCAAATGATATATCTTCGAGTAATTTTTCAAGCATCGTATGCAGTCTTCTTGCACCTATATTTTCAGTTTTTTCGTTGACTTTTTCGGCAAACTCGGCAATTTTCTCTATTGCATCATCTGAAAATTCCAGTGTTATTCCTTCCGTGCCCAAAAGCGCTTGATATTGTTTGATAAGTGCATTCTTGGGTTCTTTCAATATTTTCATGAGATCTTCTTTTAATAAAGCGTTTAGCTCTACGCGTATGGGAAATCTGCCCTGCAATTCCGGTATTAGATCGCTTGGCCTGGACTCATGAAATGCCCCGGCTGCTATAAACAGTATATGGTCTGTTTTTATAGTTCCATACCGAGTATTAACGCTGCTGCCTTCCACTATGGGAAGCAGGTCTCTCTGAACGCCTTCTCTTGATATATCTGCACCTGAACCATATGTTTTACCTGCTACTTTGTCTATTTCGTCTATAAAAATTATTCCGCCTGTCGCAGCTCGCTCTATGGCTTGCTCGTTAATTTTATTTTTATCTATGAGCTTCTGTGCTTCTTCATCCTGCAATATCTTTTTTGCATCTTTTATGGCCACTTTTCTTGTTTTTTTCTTACTGGGCATTATGTTGCTCAGCATATCTTTCAAATTTGAGTCCAGTTCATCAATGGGTGCAGCCGCAACTTCTATAAAGGGCATAAATTGCCCATTGTGTTTTTCGCTTGTTGTTATTTCAATAGTTTTGCTATCTAGTTCACCATTTTGCAGTTTTAATCTGAATTTATTCTTTGTTTTGGCGAGTTTATCCTCTTCTTCGGGTGTATCATATATGGTTTTTGCTTTTTTCAGCGATGGCACGAGTATTTCTAATATCCTATCCTCCGCCGCTTTTTCAGCCTTATCCTGAACCTTTTCTATTTCTTCTTCTTTGACCATATCGTAGCTTATTCTTACAAGATCTCTAATCATAGACTCAACATCCCTGCCTACATATCCAACCTCGGTGAACTTGCTTGCCTCGACTTTTACAAATGGCGCTTTGGCTATTTTGGATATGCGTCTTGCAAGCTCGGTTTTTCCAACTCCGGTGGGACCTATCATTAGTATGTTTTTAGGCGTTATTTCTTCTTTTATCTCGCCCGTTACCATATTTCTTCTGTATCTCATCCTCAACGCTACGGCAATGGATTTTTTAGCTTCGGTTTGCCCTATTATATATTTATCTAATAGTTCAACTATTTTTTTTGGTGTCAGATCTCTCATAATTGTTTCTCCAAATAATCTACGCTTATATTATTATTTGTATAAATACAAATATCAGAAGCTATTTTTAATGCTTCTTGAGCTATTGTTTTTGCATCTAAATCTGTAAATG